>JAHWJF010000391.1 GCA_019348515.1 Chloroflexota bacterium
CTCGTCGACCAGCACCAAGCCGGCTGGCACCTGCTCCTGGGTGGGTAGCAGCTCGAGGAGCGGGAGCGTCTGGGCCGAGATGTCGCGGTCGGGTTCAGTCGCCTCGGTTGGCTCGATGTCGCCGTCGAGCGACTCTTCCTCTTCCTCCGGCTCCGGGGTAGCCGTCGAACGGGCTTCGGCGGTCGGCGTCACCGTTGCCAGCGCGTTCGGTAACGCGGCGGACTGCGGGGCGGCTTCCGGCGTTCCAGGAGCGGTCACCTGAGCCGCGACGGTCGGCGAGGGCGCAGGAGGCACGATCAGTCCCTGGACCGCGTCGCGAAAGATCCAGCCCAGCGCCGCGATGGCCCCAATTGCCACCACGGCGACGGCAATCCCGCGTAGAGCTCCCCGCTGGCGTCGTTGGCGTCGCGGCAGCAGCGCTGGCTCGGCCGTCGCACCCGGCGGGTAGGTTTCGGCTCCCGGAGCATAGACCGGGTCGCCTGGCACGGGATAGAGACGCTCTCCGATTCCCGCCGTTTCTGGCGATCCCGGCGTCTCAAATGGGCGCGGCGATCGTGGCCGGGGCGGTCGTGGTTCCATGCGCGGCGATGACCTCGTGAGCGGCGTAATACGGGCTCGGCGGCGCCTGATTGGCGCGAACCGGCTCTCCCGAGTATAGCGATGGCGTTCGGGCGTACCGGGCGCCACAACAACGCAACGGCATGTCGCCGCCCTTTTCTAGTACGAACGAACCGCATTGACGGACCTTTTTGGCCCCGGAAGAACGTTTCGTTGCTGGTACCCTTGCCGGCTGGTGAACACAAACATCCCTGAGCAGGAGGGCACACCATTTCCACGACGATCGATCGGGGCTTCCCGCTGGAGCTAGCACCGCGCCAGGCCACCCGTCCGCTCGATGCCACAGTGATTGTGCCGGGGTCGAAAAGCATTACCAACCGCGCGTTGATCGCGGCGGGGCTGGCCTACGGGTCGAGCGAGCTCAGCGGTGCGCTGCACAGCGACGACACCCGCTATATGGCCGCGGCGTTGAACGCGCTCGGCGTGGACGTGGAAAGCGACGAGGCCAACTCCGCGTTCCGGGTTACCGGCGGTGCGGGGACATTCACGGCGCCGGAGGCCGATCTCTTCGTCGGCAACTCCGGCACCACGATGCGCTTTCTGACCGCCGCGTTGCCACTCGGACGAGGTCGCTACCGGATCGACGGTGTGCCTCGCATGCGACTGCGCCCGATCGCGCCGCTCATCGCCGCGCTCAATGACCTTGGCGCACACGTGCGCAGCGAAGCCGGGAGCGGCTGCCCGCCGGTTGTCGTCGACGCTGCCGGACTCTGTGGTGGACAAACCCGAATGGCGGGTGACCTCTCGTCTCAATATTTCAGTGCCCTGCTGCTCGCCGCGCCCTACGCGCGAGATGGGGTTGTGATCGATGTCGGCGGTGATCTCGTCTCGAAGCCGTACCTGCCGATGACCGCGGCGGTCATGGCCGCCTTCGGCGTTACCGCGGATATCGACACCGTATCCTGGCGGCGACTCGGTGTCCGCCCCGGGCAGCAATACACCGGTCGCGCTTTTTCTATCGAGCCAGATGCTTCGAACGCCTCCTACTTCTTCGCCGCGGCCGCGGTAACCGGTGGCCGGGTGCGCGTCAACGGCCTCGGCCAGGGATCGACGCAGGGTGATCTCCGCTTCGTCGACGTCCTTGCTAAGATGGGCGCACGGGTGGAGATCGCGAAGGAGTACACCGAGGTGCGCGGCCCAGTGAACGGCGACCTGCGCGGCATCGATGTGGATATGGGGGCGATCTCCGACACCGCGCAGACCCTCGCCGCCATCGCCCCGTTCGCCTCGGGCCCGACGACCATCTGGGGCGTTGCCCACGCGCGGTTGAAGGAGACTGACCGGGTGACGGCGCTTGCGACCGAACTGCGGCGGCTGGGGCAGGTCGTCGACGAGTTTCCGGACGGCTTACAGATCACTCCTCGTCCCGTGCAGCCAGCCGATATCGATACGTACGACGATCACCGCATGGCAATGAGTTTTGCGGTGGCGGCGCTGCGCGCACCCGGCATCCGGCTGCGCGATCCCAGTTGCGTGGCCAAGACGTTCCCCGAGTACTTCGACGTACTCGACGCGGTGACTCCGTAGGCCAGGCGATGTTCACGCGCTGGGACGCCCTGCTCGCCGGTGTGGTCTTCGCCGTGGCCCTCTGGGTCAATCTGAGTGCGGTTCCGACGACCGAGTTTCACCGGGACGAAGCGCGCTGGGTCCACCGCGCGCGCTTTTTTGGCGAGCTCCGCAACCCCACGGGTGAGTTCTGGCGGGAGAGCGAGTTGATGGTGGGTCAGCCGCCTCTCGGCTCGTACCTGATGGGTCTGGGGTTGACGCTGCAGGGGCGAGACCTCGACACCAACGGGTTCTACAACTTTCATTTTGGCCGTGAGTGGAACTGGCGTCACGGCAACATGCCCGACGAAGCGGATCTGGCGGCGGCGCGCCGAACGAATAGTGTCATCGGGGCGCTGATCGCCACGAGCGTCTACCTGATCGCGAGTGGTTTGCTGAACCCCGTCGCCGGCATCGCCGCCGTGGCGCTACTGGTGCCGCATCCTTTGTCGATTTATCTCTCCAGCCTCGCCGGGTCAGACGCGTTGGTCACCCTCCTCGTGGCCCTGGCGGCCCTGGTGGCGATGGCGCTGGCGGAACGCCCGACCTGGCCCCGTGCGCTCTTGCTCGGAGTGCTTCTCGGTCTCGGCGGGTCTGCCAAACTGAGTCCGCTGGCACTGGCAATTCCCATCGCGGCGGTAGGGGTCGTGTTGATCATCCAAGGCTGGCGCGGATCGGGCCCGGGTGCGAGGCACGACGGCGCCCTCGGGTGGCGACTGGTCGTGCAGCCGGCACTCGCCGCAACCACGTTTATTGCCTCATATCCATACCTCTGGTCAGATCCTCTCCGCCGCACGCTGACGCTCTTCGAGTTTCGGGCCATAGAGATGTACAATCAGGGGATTCTCTGGAGTGAGCTCAACGTTCACGGGCCGATCGACGCGTTGCGGCGAATTGGAAATTGGCTCGGCTTCTTTGACTCCGTCACCGGTCAGACTATCGAAGCGGTGGCCAGGCTGTTTGGCGTCTCCTGGAAGCCGATGGGGCTCGACCTCGTGCTGGCCGTCATCGGGGCGCTCATCCTGCTCGCGCTCGCCATCCAACGCGGCCTGGGAAGCCGCTGGGCTATAGCCGCGCTGGTGCTCGGCGGACAGGTCGCCCTGATCGTTTTCGGCATGCGAGCGGACTTTTCCCGCTACCTCTTGCCGGTGCTGATGGTGAACGCTGTCTGCGGAGGTCTCGTCGCCGGCGCCGCCTGGGACGTGGCGTGGGCTCGCATCGCCCGCCGGGAATCGCGACCGGTCGCCGAGTCGTCTTCTCTAACCAGAGAGCTGACGTCGCCTTGAACCTGGAGCGAGACGGCATCAACGCGCAGCCGACCGGAGGACCTGGAGTCACGCGGTTCGCGAGGCGTGGTGATCATCGGCTGAGCTACGAATCGAGCGGGGAGCCGGGCGGAATGCCGGTGCTCGCGCTGCATGACCTCCTCGCCGACCGCGGCCAGCTCCGGGCGCTCGCGGAGACGCCGCACGATGCGATATTCCGCGTGACCCTCCCCGACGCGCGCGGGCACGGCGCTTCACCTATGCTCTCGGGCCGCCGGTATTCCTCCCGGGAGCTGGCCGCCGACGCGCTGGCCGTCATCGAGGCGGAAGGGCTGGCGGCGGTGCACCTCACCGCCGTCGGCTGGGGCGCCGCCACTGCACTCGCCGTCATAGAGGCCGCGCCGGAGCGTGTCAACTCCCTCGTGCTTGCGGCGCCATATCTGCCGATGCTGCTCTCCAAGAGCACAACCACGGCGGCACAGCGGGCCGGACAGGACCACCTGGAGATGCTACAAGAGATAGCGGCCGCCGCCGAGAAGGGGCAGATGGACCGCGCACTCGATCTGTTCCTCGGGGCGCGAATCGGCGCGGACTGGGGCGGTCGGTTTTCGAAGCCGCGTCTCGGCGCCATCCGCCGCGCGGCCGGCAATCTGG
>JAHWJF010000392.1:0-1906 GCA_019348515.1 Chloroflexota bacterium
GGCCTGGGACGAGCGGAGCGGATTCAACGTCTCTTGAGCCTGGGTCCAGGCGTCGACCGGATGCGACCAGACCTCGGAAGGGCTGGGCAGGGTGAGATCGGTCGATTCCAGAACGGCGCCCGGTGGACCGTCAGCGGTGGACGTCAGCGTCGTCGTGGGAGGGGTGTCGGTCATTTGTAGTCTAGGGCCTTGGGTTGGTAGGCGCGTCGGGAACGCCCGCCGCCGGCACCGGTTCTGCCGACGGGTCCGTGACGGCTTGCAAGGGCACCGGTTCCGCCGGTTGCTCATCCCCATACCAGAGCGTGTGGAAAACGCCCTCGCGGTCGCGGCGTTGATAGGTGTGTGCGCCGAAATAGTCGCGCTGCGCCTGGATGAGATTGGCGGGCAGCGCCGGCTGGCGCAACGTATCGAAGTAATCGAGCGCCGAGGACGTTCCAGGCACCGGGATGCCCCACGTCCGGGCGGTGACGATGGCGCGTCGCGCGCCGCCGACGGTCTCGTCGGACTGCCGGGCGATTTGTGGATCGAGCAGGAGGTTGGGCAAGTCAGGATTCTCTCGGTAAGCCCGCATGATGTCGGCCAGGAAGGCGGCGCGGATGATGCAGCCACCGGTCCAGATGCGGGCAATCTCAGAAAGATTCAGATTCCAGCTGTAGGTGGCGCTCGCGGCGTTCAGCAGCGCCATCCCCTGCGCGTAGGACGACACCTTCGAGAAATACAGGGCGTCCTCCAGGGCCGAGAGAGCACCGTCCGGCCCAGAGCCGTTGGCGAGGAGAGACTTGGCCTGGTCCGGGCCTCCCGGTGATTTCGGACCGAGCAACACCTCGCTCGCCTGCACTCGCAGGCCGCGCAGCGCCGAGAGATTCCGGGCCGTCACCGCGGCATCGATAGTCGGCACGGGGCTGGCCAGCTCGAGCGCGCTTTCGATCGTCCAGCGCCCGGTGCCTTTCTGCTCGGCCGCATCCAGAATCAGGTCGACGAGAGGCTGCTCCGTCTCCGTATCGGTGTAGCGAAGGACATCGGCGGTGACCTCGATGAGATAGGAGGCGAGCTCGCGGGTGTTCCAATCGGCGAAAACCGACGCCATCTCGCCGGCCGGCATGGCGAGCGCGGTGCGCATCACGTCGTAGCTCTCGGCGATGAGCTGCATGTCGCCGTACTCGATGCCGTTATGGATCATCTTGACGTAATGACCGCTGCCGCCAGGGCCTATATAGCTGACGCAGGGGCCGTAAGCGCTCTCGGCGGCGATGGCGACGAGCATCGGCTCCAGGATGTCATAGGCCTCGCGCGGGCCGCCGGGCATCAGGCTCGGTCCCCAGAGCGCGCCGAGCTCTCCGCCAGAGACACCCATACCGACGTAGTGAAGATCTTGCTTGGCCAGCTCGATCTCGCGCCGTTCCGTGTCCCGGTAATAGGAGTTTCCGCCGTCGACCACGATGTCGCCCGGTTCGAGAAGTGGGGCTAGTTCATTTAGAACCGCGTCGACCGGGACGCCTGCTTTCACCATCAGGATGATCTGCCGAGGGCGCTTCAACGCCGCAACGAGCTCAGGGATAGTAGCGACGCCCGTGATTCCTGTGCCCGCGGCTGCACCAGCCAGGTATTCCTCGGTGCGTAAAGTGGTGCGGTTGTAGACGACAAGCGGAAAACCGTTGCGGGCGATGTTGAGGGCGAGATTCTCGCCCATCACCGCCAGCCCGATCAGTCCGACGTGTGGTGTTTGCTCGCTCACCGGATGACTCTCTCCTCGCCTGACGCTGGCGCGAGGGATGACCCCGAGCCAAATGCCAAGTGTAGCGCCTGATGAAACGCGATTCTCCATGGGTGGCGAGTCCCAAAGTTGTCACACGGCATCTGGGTGAACCATTCGCAGGTGGCGGGGCGGGACATCCTGATGTCGGAT
>JAHWJF010000392.1:2006-4080 GCA_019348515.1 Chloroflexota bacterium
GCGAGAGCGGCAGCGTCTCCGGGCGCAGCGAGAGCCCAAGCTGGTGTTCCATCAGTTCCCGGGTGCGACCGATTCGTGCCCACAGATCCGGGTGTCGTGCGGCGATCTCCGCCCTCAACGCCTCGTCGGCCAGGACGACGGAGTCCTCGCAGTTGAGAGCCGTACCAGGTAGCAGTGGGGTGGGGATGATATCGCACTGCAACGCCATGCCGGAGGCGAGTGCAACGTCGCTGCCTTGCTCGATCGGGGAGTGGACCCACTCATCGTAGGAGATGAGGTGCCCTGGATTGAGCATCGGTCGAAAGGTCGCACCGGCATTGGCCAGGGCGGCCTCGACGGCGACGAAGACCTCACCGCCGGTAACACCAATACCGACCGTGGAGTACCAGGCCGCCTGAGCCAGAAAGTACGGCCGGACGTAATTCACGAAGAAGTCGTGACTGGCGGCATCCTCCACGAGACCGGCGCGGCAACAGAGCGATCCCCAGTAGCCGATGCCACATGTGATGCCGTCACCGACGGCCACCGGCCGGCCACCAGGGGAACGCAACCCATTGATCGCCTCTCCTGGAGCGCCGCTGGCGACGATCGGGTGCATCGAGAGCGGCTCGCCGGCGTAACCCATCCGGGCCGCAACCTCGCGCTCGGTCATGCCGGGGCGCGTCTCATTCACCACCCGGAAGACCGCTTGACTCGCGCGCAGCGCGGCCCAGGCGAAGGCGGCGACCTGATCGGCGCTGTTGAGGGTGCGCAGACCGTCGCGCGGGTGCATCAGGACGGTGGTGACGTCGACGGACTCCGTTCCGGTGACACGCCGAAGGGCGTCGATGACGACGGCGGGCGCCCAGGCAGGGCGGCTGGGATCTTCACTCTCCTCCGCGGTCAGGTATTTCCAGCCGATAATTCCCACGTGCGTGCCGGACTCGAGTCCCACCCCCTGGAGAACCCGCTCGAGATTGGGCGTCGATTCTCTCGGCTGACCCATGAGGCTGAATCCCTGGAAGAGCTCGACCACTAGAGGGAGTCCCGCAATGACGGCGTGGACAACACCCTCGTTCCCGACCAGGAGCACACGCCGGTTCCCAGATCCCAACAGGAGGAGAGCCTCTTCAAAGCGGGGATCGAACCCGGTCAGAAAGAGGAGATTGGCGCTGTGCTCGCGGTCGCCGTAGACGGCCACCCACGGAGTGCCCGCCCGCGCGAGTGTTTCATTGCAGCGTCGCTCGTATTCCCTCGCATCGATTGCGGGTGGCTCGGGCGCTGCATCCTCTGCGGGAAGCGGCACATGGCGCATGATGACGTCGGGCACCCTCGCGATCCCCCTTCTCAACTCCCTGCAATGAGGTGGGCCAGCTAATGACTGTGCGTTCTAGTCCGCGGCGGCGCCGGCGAGCTGCGACCGCTTCGCCGCGACTCCTTGCAGAAGCGAGTCGTAGCTCTTGGCAAACGAGGCGATGCCTTCGTCCTCGAGCTGCGCGGTCACCGCGTCGATGTCGATCCCGGCCGCCGCCAGATCCTCCATCGTCTTGTAGGCAGCGGAGACGTCCTTGTCGACGGTGCGGGCGATCGTTCCGTGGTCGAGGAAGGCGGCGATCGTCGGACGCGGCATGGTGTTGACCGTGTGCGGACCGATCAGCTCGTCGACGTACATCGTGTCGGGAAGAGCAGGGTTCTTCACCGAGGTCGAGGCCCAAAGGGGTCTCTGGACGGACGCACCGGCTGCCGCCAACGATTCCCACTCGGGACCCGAGAAGAGCTTCTGGAACGATTGATAGGCAATTTTCGCGTTGGCGATAGCGGCCTTGCCCTTGAGTGATTCGAGCCATCCCTTCTGCGTCGCATCGTTCGTCGTCGCGATCCGTTCATCGAGGAGCTTGTCGACAAGGGTGTCGACCCGAGAGACGAAGAACGAGGCGACTGAGGCGATGCGGTCGATGGGAAGACCGGCCGCCTGCCGTGTTCTGAGCGCCGCGATGTAGGCACGAGCCACCCGCTCATAGGCGGGCACCGAGAAGAGGAGGGTGATGTTGATATTGATCCCCGCTTCCAACATCTGCTGGATGACCGGCACGCC
>JAHWJF010000393.1 GCA_019348515.1 Chloroflexota bacterium
AGGCACGGACGTTGTTCCGCTTTCCGGCGATCATGAGGGCGGTGCGCATGGCCCGGGCGATGCGGCCACCGCGGCCGATGACCTTCCCCAACTCCTCCTCTGGGACCCGCAGGCTGACGAAAACGCTGCCGCCCCGCTGGCGGGCTTCGACTTCGACACTCTCGGGATCATCGACGAGGTTTGTGGCGAGATAGGTTACGAGCCCACGCAGACGCTCAGTGGCCTCCGTCGGGGGCGCGTACACAACGTCGTCTTCGCCGTACTCACCGTCATCGTCATAGACGTCGTCATACCCGTTTTCATTTGTCGGGTCGGCGATAGGATCCGGGATGATCTCGCTGTTGTCGTTGTCCATATCCATGCTCGCCGCTCCTGAGGTGCCTGGCCGTGCCGCGCGCCAACGCCGATGCGACGAGAGGCGGCCGTGACCGGTCGCCTCTCCAAGTCTCAGCCGTCAGGGACCAATCACTCGGTACACCGCCAGTCGACGGCGCCGGGCAACATTGCGCTACTCGGCAGCCTCGGCGTAGACGCCGGCCCGCTTCAGTATCGAGCGTACGGTATCGGTCGGTTGGGCTCCCACGTTGATCCAATGGCGCGCGCGGTCGAGGTTGACGTTAATCGTCGCCGGGTCGGTGATGGGATCATAGAAACCGACGGACTCGATAAACGCCCCGTCACGGGGCGAGCGGCTGTCGGCGGCGACGATGCGGTAGCTGGGCCGCTTCTTGGCGCCCATTCGCCGCAAGCGAAGTTTCACCACGCTGAATTGCTCCCTCTATCTCATATTCAACTGCACCCGCTACGGCGAATGCAGGGCATCAATACCGGCTCTCTCTGATACGGGTAGATCATCCTCTCAGAGAAACTCTATTCGGGCCGACGCCCGAAGCCTGGTAGGCAGGTTCGTAAACCTCGCGCCGTAGCGAGAGAACGCCAGACTATAGCACCCGGTTTGGCGGTGCGTCAACGAAAGGTCACGCAATAATTGATGAGTTTCCCGGTCCGTCAGTCGGTCGAACGCTGCCTCGCCGCGAGGCCGTCGACGTCAAGCGCCGAGGCGCCGCAGGCCACGACCACGGCGCGGGTCAACACTGGAGAGAAACCGAGACGATTGGCGCGGGTGACGATACGGAGGGGACCTTGCCGGCGCACCAGCGCTTCGGCGATAACGCGGCTGACCGGCGGAGTGCGATCCGTTGCGGGGATCGGGGCTCGCATAGAAACCCAGCCCTTTCCAGGTTGGTTTGGCAAGCGCGGTTGCGGCCGCACTCGCCTGCGGAATGCGGGAAGATCAAACTGCACTTCCCGCCCATCTGCTTACGATCCTAGTGGTCATATGGGGATTTGGCAATACCCTTTCGAACTAATACGCGACATCTCAGCGAGTGTCTCAGCAGCGGCTCCAAGGCGAGGCGATGGTGTCGATCCTACTCGGAACCAGATCCATCGGGGTTCGAGGCCCGTGGGACGAGACTCTTGCCTTCCAGCGATCGGCAGCTTCAGCCGTGAGTCAGGCACTGCCTCGTTCTTCGTACTCGGAGATCACCGCCACTTTAGCCGCCGATGGCGAGCCCTCATCGAATTCGTAGCCGAGCCATTCATCGACGAGACGCTTGGCCAATTCCAGCCCGACAACGCGCGCTCCAAGGGTCAGGACTTGGCAGTCGTTAGAGAGTACCGAGCGCTCGACCGAATAGGAGTCGTGAGCGACGGTGGCACGAATGCCGGGTACCTTGTTGGCACTGATCGCCATCCCGATTCCCGTGCCACAGACGAGGAGCCCGCGGCGCGCCTCCCCTCGCGCCACTGCTTGCGCCACGTCGAGCCCAACATGCGGGTATGCGCGGTCGTCCGAGGTATCGGGTACGCCAAAATCGACGACCTCGACACGGGGGTCCGCCTCAAGCTGCTTCCTGAGCGCGTTCTTCATCTCGACGCCGGCGTTGTCGGCGCCAATCGCCACCACATATCGCTTCGCAGCCACTATGGACTCCTTTTTATGTCAATGCGGCGAGCGCGTCATCCTGAACGGAAACGAGATGGACGAGCTCGTTCATCCAGGAATGCCGAGGAATCGACCCGATTCTTCTCTTCACCTGAGGGCCTAGCTCACCGATACCGGCTCGTGTCATTCTGAGCTTGCGAAGAATCTCGTCTCACGCCTTGCGGCTTTGCAGAGAACGAGATCCTTCGCCCTTGGGCTCAGGATGACACAACCATTATGTCGCGCCAGGCAGAACGACCGCGGTCAGAGACGACGTTCCTTCCCGTCGCCTACTCCTTGAACCCTACACCGAAGGCGTGCAAGACGTGGTAGATCGACGTCGCCCCAGCATCCTGGACGCCTCGCGACCGCTCGCCCAGTCGGGATGCGCGACCGCGACGACTGACCATGTCAATCGTCGACAGCATGCCGGTCGCGGCCGCGGGTAGTGCCGCCGCCCAAGCCTGGGAAATCTCCATCCCTTGCGCGGCTGCCTGGTTGAGCGCGGCGGAGAACGGGGCCAGCGTATCAATCATCGTCTTGTCGCCCGGTTCGGCCTGTCCGAGCCGCTGCAAGGTCGCCAGCGCCTGATCGAGCGCTAATGCCAGCGCCGTCGCGTCGACCGCCTCGTCGCGGTCGGGCAGTCCCGTGCCGATGGCGATCAGCCAGGCCCCCACGAGCGCGCCGGAGGCGCCTCCAGCCGCGTTCTGGAAGGCTATGCCACCGCGCGTGAACGTCCGCCGAGCGGTCCCGCCGAAGCCATCGATGGCTTGGACCGCGGCACGCAGTCCGCGCACCATACCCGCGCCGTGGTCGCCGTCGCCGGCGGCGGCATCCAGCCGCCCGAGCTCGCTCTCCATCTCCTCGATTGTGGCCAGCGCCTGCCGCAGGGCGGCGCGAGCGCTCTCGCCAGCCTTGCCGCCGGGGATGCCGTCCTCCTCGGACGTGGCGACCGCGTCGGTGGCGAGCGTCCCAGCTGCGGCAGCCCACGTGCGAGACGCGGTTGCCTGTTCGACATCGGGACCTATGCTCGTGAATGCGGGCGAGGACGCGGTCGCATCGAGGAGTGGTTTGAGATCGTCGTCGAGCCAAAAGAGCGAGAGAGACATCCCGGTCATGTCGAGCGAGGTCACGAACTCGCCGATCAAGGGGTTGTAGGGGATGAGGCCGGATTGGTCGAGCAACGCGGCGACATCGTTGTAGAAGACGAACATCTCCTCGTACTTGGTGCCGCCGAGGCCGTTCACCAGTACGGCAACGTCGCGCCCAGCATCCGCGGGCGCCTCGGCCAGCAGCGTTTCGACGAGCATCACCGCGATCTCGCGCGCGGGCATCTGCTCGGCCACACGTACCCCGGGCTCGCCGTGGATGCCGAGGCCGATCTCCATCTGACCAGATGCGACGCTAAAGAGGGGCTCGTCCTGGCCCGGCACTGTACAGCCGGCGAACGCGACCCCGGCCGTGCGTACGCGGGCGTTGGCGTGACGGGCGAAGGCTTCGACATCGTCGAGACGATCACCACGCGCAGCGGCTGCCCCGGCGCTCTTGAAGACATAGAAGCCGCCGGCGATACCACGGCGGTGATCGGCTTCCTCTCGGCTGGCGGAAAGCACGTCGTCAGTCACCAGTACCGTGCGCGCATCGACCCCTTCGGCGCGAAGCCGGGCCTCGGCCATGCCGAAGTTCAAGACATCGCCGCTGTAATTACCGAAGGTGAAGAGGATGCCGGCGCCACCATCGACCGCTTTCGCCACCCGGTAGCACTGCTCGCCGGAAGGTGACGTGAAGATATCGCCGATAGCCGCGCCAGAGGCGAGGCCCTGTCCAACCAGACCGTAGAACGCCGGATAGTGCCCCGAGCCACCGCCGACGACGACCGAGACGCGACCGGGAGCCGGCGTGTCATTGGCCATCACCCCGGACGCGCCAGGGACACGTTGGAGGTAACGCCCATAGGCACTGACGTACCCCGCGACCATCTCCTCGCGAAACGCCGATGCCTCGTTGAGCATCCGCTTCATCGTCCGCTGCTCCATAGCGGTGCGGTGTCAGCGCCGCTCATTCCCGTCGGTTAATCCTTATCT
>JAHWJF010000040.1:0-3118 GCA_019348515.1 Chloroflexota bacterium
TGCCTGCGGATGCGGTCGATACTGTCATCATGGCCGACCACGGCCAGGGGAGGGGGATACCGCACTCCCCAACCCCTCGACTCGCTACGCTACCCGCTGCGCGGCGATCCGTTCTGCGGTTTCAGGCGGTAGGGTGCGTCGGGCGAGTTTGAGGTCGTAGTGTGCCTGGAGATTCATCCAGAACTCGGGTGTGGTGCCGAAGAAGAGACCGAGGCGGAGTGCGGTGTCCGCGCTGATGCGGCGCCGGCTGTGGACGATCTCGGCAATGCGGTTCGGCGAGATCCCGAGCGCTCGCGCCAGTTGCGCCTGGGTCAGGCCGTGACCAGCCAGAAAATCCTCGGCAAGGATTTCCCCTGGCGCGACTGGAGAGAATTCGTCTTGCTGTTCTTTTCCCATGTCGTTCTCCGGGTCAATGGTAGTCAATGATCTGAACACGGTGTGCGTGGCCCTCAACCCACTGGAAGATGACACGCCATTGATCGTTGATTCGAATCGAGTAGAACCCCTCCAGATTTCCGTGCAGCTTCTCGAGTCGGTTCGCTGGCGGCGCTCGCAGATCGTCCAAGCGAGCTGCTGCGTGGACTATCGCAAGTTTTCGCTTGGCCGGCCGCGCTACTCTCTGGAACTCGCGAACGAAAAGGTCATCGAACAGGTTCTGAGTACGCCGATCACCGAACGTTTTGATCATGCCTCATGATACCGCGTACCGGTACACGATGGGGTGGTTTCCCTGGGAAGTGGCATTGGTTGTCAGTCAATAGTCATGGCGCTCGGACGCCGCGGTGTCACAACGCCTCTCGTTCTCAGCAACCGCAGTCCATTGAGCACCACAATGACCGTGCTTCCCTCATGGCCGACCACGCCCAGGGGCAGCGGGATGCCGCGAGTCAACGTCGCGACCACGAGCGTGCTGATGACGGCAAGGGAGAAGGCCAGGTTCTGACGGATGGTGCGCCGCGTGCGGCGGCTGAGATCGATAGCGTAGGGCAGCTTGGTGAGGTCGTCGGCGATGAGCACCACGTCGGCGGTCTCGAGGGCGACGTCGGTGCCGGCGCCGCCCATCGCCACTCCGATGCTCGCCGTGGCCAGCGCCGGCGCATCGTTCACCCCGTCGCCGACCATCGTCACCGGCCCGGTCGCTTTGAGGTCATCGATGATGCGCAGCTTCTCCTCCGGCAGCAGGTCGGCGTAGACCTCGTCGATCCCCAGCTCGGCGCCGATGGCGCCGGCCACGCGGTGGTTGTCGCCGGTGAGCATCACGATCCGCGCGATCCCCTGCGCCTTCAGCGCGGCGATGATGGTCTTTGCGCTCGGCCGCACGGTATCGGCGACGGCGATGATCCCGCGCACCGCCTTGCGATCCCCGACGAAGACCGCCGTCTTCCCGGCGTCGCGCAGCCGGTTTGCCTCGGCGAGAACGTCAGATGGAACGGCCACTCCGAACTCGGCGAAGACCATGTCATTTCCAACGAGGACCGCATCGCCGTCGATCTCGGCCTGGATGCCCATCCCAGGTAAGGCGCGGAATGCAGCGGCCTCTCCCAGCGGCAGACCTCGCTCCTCCGCTCCGCGCACGATGGCCGTCGCCATGTGGTGCTCGGAGAGCCGCTCCGCGCTCGCCGCCAGGCGCAGCACCTGCTCATCGCTCCAGCCGGTGCCAAAGGCAACGACGTCGGTCAGCGCCGGCCGCCCGTAGGTGAGCGTGCCGGTCTTGTCGAAGGCAATCGTCCGCGTCTCCCCAAAGTCCTCCAGGTAGGCACTCCCTTTGAAGAGGATCCCGTTGCGCGCGGCGTTGGCCAGCCCGGAGAGGGTCGAGGCGGGGGTAGAGATCACCAGCGCGCAGGGCGAGGCGACGACGAGGAGAGTGATTGCGCGGTAGATCGACGGCTCCCACCCCTGCCCCAGGAGCAGCGGCGGGACCACGCCAACCAGTGTCGAGAAGGCGATGACGCCCACCGCGTACCACCCCTCGAAACGGTCGGTGAAACGCTGCGTTGCGCTCTTCTCCGCCTGCGCCTGCTCCACGAACTGGACGATCTTCGCCAGCGTGCTCTCCTGGTGCAGGCGGTCCACCCGCACCTGGATGGCGCCGTAGCTGTTGATCGTCCCCGCAAAGCAGGTGTCGCCGACCCCCTTGCCGACCGGGATCGACTCCCCGGTGATCGCCGATTGGTCGATGGCCGTCTCACCCGCCAGCACGCAGCCGTCGACGGCGACCCGCTCTCCTGGCCGCACCAGCACGACGTCGCCCAGCCGCAGCTCTTCGACCGGGACCACTCGCTCCTGGCCATCGCGCAGTACGGTGGCAACCTCCGGCGAGAGCTCCATCAGGGCGCGCACCGCCCGCTGGGTCCGCCCCAGGGCGTGATGCTCCAGCGCGTTGGAGGTCGAGAAGAGCCCGAGCAGGATCGCGCCCTCTTCCCAGTGCCCGACGATGGCGGCGCCGATCGCGGCGGTGATCATCAGAAAGTCGACGCTGACTGTGTGCTCCAGGAAGAGATCGCGTAACGCCGTGATCGTGGCGAAGGTGCCGCCGGCGACATAGGCGAGGACGAAGAACGCGATCGGGACCGACGGTGGCGCGGGTGTGAAATGCTCGACGAGCAGCGCGACCGCCAGGAAGAGCCAGCAGCAGACCGCGGCTCCGGCCAGGCTCCAGCGCTCCCAGAGACTCTCCGCCTCCGTTGAGCGCCGGGATGGCGACGCCGGCGACGAGATATCGCCGAGATCTGGTTCCTCGACCGGGCTCACGCCAAAGGTCTCAACGCCGCTCGTCCCGTTTCCACGGACGATCTCGGTCTCGAGGCGCAATCCAGCCGGCGCGGGGCGCGGGTCGTCAACGATCCCCGTCCCCTGTGCCGTCTTGACCCTCTCGCTGCTCATTGCTTGTCCATTTCCAGGGGCGACGTGTGTCTGGTGGACCCGGTCGTTCGTGGAACCAGGGCGCGTTACCCAGCGCGGACCATGTGCAAAAGCGGGACCAGGTGCGACAAATCCGACCCGATGAGTCGGATATTATGTATTGTTGCAAGTCTAACAGAGCGCCGGTCCTATCCCAGACATCGTGGTGAGTCCGGGCACGACACCCCGTGGGACCAGCGCATCTTCGTCAGGCACC
>JAHWJF010000040.1:3218-12951 GCA_019348515.1 Chloroflexota bacterium
CGAAATAGTCGGAGATACGCACGCAATGCCAGTCAAGATCGAATCGTTTGAGCCGTTCCCAGAAGAGGAGTACGACGCGCTTCGACAGCAGAAACGGGGGACATCGAATCCTGCCATGGTCGAACTGCTCAATGAGGTCGAAGCAGGCAGGCCGATTCGGGTGCCCCTTGTCGAAGGACAAAGCGCACGCGGGTTGCGGGTTGCCATCTCCCGGGCGGCGACGAGCCGCGGGCTCGATGTGGAAACGCTTGAAGGCGATGGCTTCGTCGCCGTCAGGAAAGTCGATCAGCCACGAACGCGGAAGGCGACGCAAGCCGCGCCTGGCCAGGGAAAGCGGCGAGGACGTCCACCAAAGCGACACGAGCAGGATCAAGCAGAGATGACCGCGTTTGAGGATCACGCGACGGACCTGGCGACGGGAGAGAGCTAGGCACTCTCACAGCAACGCCGTAGGGTAACAGCCGTACGAAGACCGGAGTCTATCGGTCCTTCGCGGCACTGACCTCGGCGCTGTTCAACATGCCGGTGTCTCGTGGGAACCAAGGGCGCAGCCACTTAGGCCCCTCCAGCCACCCGCCCGTCCTCGGCGCGGATGATGCACCTCCAGCGTCGTGGCGTGCAGGGCGATTCGGTCCTCGTTCCCGGATGACGTCCACGAGGACCAGGATCCTACGTCGATGCTTCCCGACGCTGGAGTAGGACCAGGCGGCAACCCGCGCCGTCAGGGGATCCGGCACGGAACGTGCACGCCGGCAAGCTAGGGGATTCCCCCACGGCCGGTGGCAAAACTGGCTCCAAGGCTTCACCTAGATCACTGACGAGGAGGTACGCAATGAGCGATCGCGACCGCAGCCCATCCATCGGCGATTGGGACGATGCCACCTCGGGCGGCGAGGGCGACGACGACGGCAGCGAGGCCGGCCTTGCCGGACTTGGCACGCCTCCCGCGAACAGCCGAAGCCGCGATCTCCAGGACTTCGAGACCACCACCGCGAGCGACACACAGTCCGGTCCCGGTAGCGTGGACGGCGGGAGTGCCGGGGGACTGGGATCTGGGCTCGGCGCAACGCGAGACGGCGGCGCGGCCGGTACCGGGAGTGCCTAGCGGCGGATGTTGACATCCGCCACCCAGCCTCCCACCTTGGCGCCGTAGCAGGCGCCATGGGGCGGAACGATGCTCAGACGGTGGCGGCCGCCGAGACCAAGGTGATCTCCAGGAGGCGCTGCCGGAACTCCCCCGCGTAATCGGCTCACTGTGCACGGCGCTGTACTCGCCTCGCAGGAACTCACGCGCATGATCGCTTCCGTCTGTGAGGCCACCGGTCATGCTCCCTGTCTCCATTTCGGGCGAGCCATCGCTGTTCTCGAGGGTGCGCCCCAACTCGCTCTCGGGACCAATGGTGGTGGTCAAAGTTCTTTCGTCATAGCTACTGCACCTCTGCTCACGGCGTCATCGCACGAATAGACATACATGTAGGAAGGGCGCCTCTCTCGGTCGACACTACGACGCGTTTCTGCACACGCGTCCTCCGTCCCCGGCATGGAACGTGCGCTGCCAACTGCTAGGGGATGCGTGGTGGCGAGGAAGATTCGGAACGCCCGTGCCCTCATCCCGCTCACCCTGACGCGACACAAGGAGGCAACCAATGACCGAGCACGATCGTGACGATGAGGCCCGCTTGAGCACCGATGAGGGCGTCCGCCCGCACTTCGGGACCCGCATCGGCACTGACCCGGGCCATGGCGCCGCCGTGGACATCAGTGGCGGACCGGGCGGCGCCACCGGCTGGGGAGCCTGGCCCAAGGGCATGGGGACCAGCGACGACGCGGCGGATCAGGCGAGCGGCGAAACCGGTGATGACGATGAGGACACCCACCCTGGAGCGACGAGGGTTGGGGCCCGTCACGGTGAGCTCGCCGATAGCGGCGTCAGTACCGGACCCGTAGGACATAGCGACGGGTAAACAGCACCAGATAGCGTGCGGGGATCCGCATCCCCAGCTGGCCACATCACGAGGCAGTGAGGATTCGACGGAGCGCTCCGAGACTTACGGGAGCGATGCCGAGATCGTCGTGTGCCGAGAGCCGTCTCGAGGCGGGCCACCAATCAAGAATCCTCTTCGGTTGTCGCTATGAGGGCGGGGAGCTAGGCCTCGGGTCAACCCCAGTTTTCGTTACCTCGTCGACGAAGGAACTGCATGTCGTCTGCGATAACCTCGCTCACGCCGCGCTCCTTGCCTTCCCCATCCTGGAAGGAGCGGTACCGCGGCCGGCCCTCGGTGTAGAGTGGCTCGCCCGGATCCCTTTCTTCTCCGGCGCAGTCGTCCTGGTCTTCATCCCTTTGCCAGACGCAATCCGCAGGAGCCGCCGCTCGCAATCACCGTTCTCACGGGTGAAGGCACAGAGTTCGCTCACCCGGATCCTGGTCCGCGGGAGGACCTGCAGGTTGATGCGTTGGGGCTTCTCGTTGGGGCCTATGTGGGATTAGCCCGTCGGTAAACCTTCGTCAGCCGACCTTTCGCGATTGCTCCTTGCCAACGGGGTAGGCAGCCCCAAGTCGTCGCGAAGCGTGGGCTGCCAGGCCCCGCTCCCCCAGCACCTGATTACGACACCCGAATTGCTCTTCAGTCATCCGAGGTCTTGTCCCTCCGGGAGTTGTCCACCGGTTATCCACAGCCTGTGACAGGCGGTCGCCGTGTTGGCACCGCCTGTCACAGGTCTGGTCTGCGCGGAACGACGCGTGTGTTTCAGGCACAGGTCGTGTCACTAGGTCACAGAGAGAAGGGGTGATGTGGATAAGTGGACAGGCAATGTTGATAACCTCCGTGGGCTGGGGAAACTGCCGCAGACAACCGCCGCTCTGCCGGGGATGATTCGTGAACAGGGAGGGGATGCACCGGGGTCTGTGCGTGGATTGGCACACCCCTGGCCCGGCGGGCATCGGGGTCACTGGGGAGATGTGGACGGGTTATCCACACCCTATTCGCCGCGAAACCCGCGCCATAGCTGGCGATTCCGGGGTTATCCCCGCGCTCCCCACCACTACGGTAAAGACGGGTTCTCTTACAAAAAGAAAGAACGAAACGTGTGGAAGACGTCAGTCGCGAGTCGGTCCGGCCTGAGATGATCTCGCCGGCGCCTGTGGGAACCCCAGCATTCACCTGAATGCCGGGTAGATCACCGTTGCTACCGATTCGCTCGTGACGCGGTTCACAGCCGGCGTCGCTCCTGTGAGGGCAGCAGCCTGAGAAGAGAAGCGAGCTGGGATAGACCAGGCTGTGACGTTGTGAACCCCTCGGCCCACACCAACACCGCTTCGCGGAGAGGAGCCGGCTCCCAGTTCGCCGGTCGATATCGCAAGAACACTGACTTTCGTGATGCGCTCAATGCCTCTTGTGGACATACTGTGTTCCCTCTCGGGATGGCCATACCAGATCCGTGCTGGTTAGCGGCGAGGCGCTGGGGGCATAGGACCGAGCGGCCGGTGGGGGAAGTCGCGTCCCGCGACGAGGGAGGGTGCCGAGGTGGTGGACACATTACGGGGAGCCGTGATCGGCGCGGGCATCGTCGCCCGGCTGCGGCACATTCCGGCGTTCCAGGAGGCCACCCGGCGCGGGCTGGCCGAGCTCGTCGCCATCTGCGATCCCGTGCCGACGGCCCTGGCGGAAGCCGGCGAGCAGGCCGGGATCGAGGCGCGATATCGTGACTACCGCGAGGTGCTGGCGCGCGATGACATCGACGTCGTCACGATCGCGACGCCGAACTCGCTGCACGAGCCGATCGCGGTCGCGGCGCTGCGCTCGGGCAAGCACGTCCTCTGCGAAAAGCCCCTAGCGCTGTCGCTCGCCGAGGCGAGGCGCATGGCAAAGGAGGCACGGGGTGCCGACCGCGTGACGGCGGTCAACCACCGGTACCGCTGGGTGCCGTCGGCGCGCTATATGAAGGAACTGCTCGAGCAGGGCGAGGCTGGTGAGGTCCGGCAAATCTTCATGAATTACTTCAACGCACTGGTGGTGGACCCCAACGCGCCGATCCAGTGGCGGCAGACCCGTGTCGAGGGCGGCGGCATCCTCGCCGATATCGGGTCGCACCTGATCGACATGGCGGTGTGGTTGCTCGGGCCGATCCAGCGGGTGCGCGGCGACCTGCGGACGTTCACCCCTGAGCGACCGGCGGGAGGGAACGGGAGGGCGACGGTGGACGTGGACGACGCGGCCACCTGCCAGCTTGAATTCGCCTCGGGCGCCGTCGGCATCCTGAACGTGAGCGGGGTATGCCTGGGTCGCGGCAATTATCAGCGGATCGAGGTCTACGGCACGGCGGGCGGGCTCATCTACGAGATCGACTGGCCCGGCGACGCCGGGGGAGACCGGCTCCAGGTCTGCTTTGGGGCGGCGCAGCACCGAACCGCCGGCATGGCCCCGGCGCCAACATGGCCCCGACACGAGGCGACCCCGCTCGACCCCTTTCTGGACTTCTTCCAGGCGATCCACGACGGGCGCGATCCCCTCGTCACCTTCGATGACGCGGTGCGGGTGCAGGCGGTGCTCGATGCGGCGGAACGCTCAGCCGCGAGCGGAGGCGTCTGGGTCGACGTGCCGACCGGGATTTAAGGTACGGGTACCAGCCAGGGGGAACGGCGGGAGATGACCAATTTTGGCAGTCGTCAAGCATCGTCCATCCCCAGCGTGAAGCGCGAACGCGCGATGGCATGCGGTCTCTTGGCCCACTAGTGCTGAGCCATCAGCCGGGAGTCCGGCCGGCGATGCTGCCCACTGGTGTCCATCACTCCAAGACAAGTTTCGAGCTGGGGAGAGGCGTTGACGTCTCTCCCCCGACGTTGCGCGCTGATCCCGTACCAGTTGGGTCTTATTGCGCGCCGTCGATCTCGACCTCCGCCTCGCAGTTCACCGGCGCATTCAGCGGAAGCATCATCCCGATCGACGAGCGGGCATGCATCCCGACCTCGGGACCATACAGCTCCAAGATCAGATCGGAGTAGCCGTTGGTCACCCGCGGCGTCTCGTTGAAGCCCGGCGCCACGTTGACCATGGCGAAGACGCAGAGCCAGGCCGTTACCCGGTCGAGATCACCCAGTGCCCGCTTGAGGCTGGCGAGGTGCGCCAGAGCGACCAGACGCGCCGAGTAGTAGCCTTCGTCCGTCGAGACATCGGCCCCGACCTTGCCGAGGGGATGAGCGATCGAGCCATCGGGATTCTGGGCGATATGGCCTGAAATGTACGCCCGGTCGCCCCGTACCCGCACCCAGGTAAACGGGAGCACGATTCCCGGCGGCGGCTTGAGCGGCTCTGGGAGGACGAGTCCGAGCTGCTCGATCTTCGCTTCGATGCGTGCCATCAGGCAGTCCTCTCATAGTGGGGAGCTGCGATGCGGTCTCGCAGCTGGCACGACACGGCAATCCGTTCGTACCAGCCGGGGAGAGCCGGATAGCGAGATGAGCCTGTCCTGCCCCGGTTAGATCGCGGTGCCGAGCAACTTGTCATCCAGTTCCGGCTGTAACCGCACGCTCTCCTGCTCACTCGGATCGGTCCGTCCACCGACGGCAACAAGCGGCTCAGTCTGACTGCGGTTCACGGCCACATGGGAGATGTCCGCCGGGATGTAGAGGTAGTCGCCGGCGCGAGCGACGACATGCTCCTGAAGATCCTCGCCATACCAGAGGTCACATTCACCACTGAGCACGTAGAAGGCCGTCTCGTGACCGTCATGGAGATGGGCTCTGGTGCGGCTGCCGGGCGGTATCGTCACCATCCCGAGCCAGATCGCTTGCGATCCAACGCTTTCGGCGCTGATTCCCCCGGCATACGACGGCCCCTGCTTTCCCTGATACTCATCGACCGATCGAATGACACGGCACGTGGGCGCCACGTCGACTACCCGCTCCATCGATTCATCCTTCAACGAGACTCGTTCGCTGGGCGGCACCCCGCCGCCCTACCGTCGACAATAGGCCGCTCTCATCATGGTTACCATGAGCGCTCCACGCAGTTAGCCCACACATTCGCGATTCCCGCGAAGTGCGTGGTCCGTCACCGTGATACGCTGGAGGGCAATCGTTGGCACCGTAAACGTCCGCCTCAGCAACGCGCGCGAGGAGCGCGTCATGGAGAATGCACCGGCCGCGTCGTTCGCGGCGCTCCTACGCCGGCACCGAGTGGCAGCAGGCCTCTCCCAGGAAGCGCTGGCGGAGCGGGCCGGTCTCAGCGCACGCGCGATCAGTGACCTGGAACGGGGAGCGCGGCGTGCTCCATACCGCGAGACGGTCTCTCTGCTCGCTGACGCACTCGGGCTGGTGGAGGGCGATCGCGTAGCACTGGCGGAGGCGGTCGATCGAGGTCGTGGTCCTCTGCGGGGAACGCAAAGGCGGGAAGCCGTCGTGCCGGCTTTGCCGGCAGCGGTGACGCCGTTGATCGGGCGCGACGAGGAGGTGGCGGCCCTCAGGAGCCAGCTCCGTCAGAGCGACGCCCGCATGTTTACCCTGACTGGTCCACCGGGGATCGGTAAGACGCGACTGGCGCTAGCCGTCGCGGCGGGGGTTGTCGACGATCGGCCGGACGGCGTCATCTTCGTCGGCCTGGCGCCGATTAGCGATCCCCAGCTGGTGCCCACGACGATCCTGCAGGCTCTCGGCGTCCCTGACATCGGTGGCTCGCCGCCAGCGGAGCGCCTGAAGATGGCGTTGTGGGGGAAGCGGGCACTTCTCGTACTCGATAACTTCGAGCAGGTCCTCAGCGCCGGACCTCTTGTCGGCGAACTCCTGGAGTCATGCCCGGGGCTCGTTGTCCTCGTCACGAGCCGGACCGCGGTGCGCCTGCGCGGCGAGCACGAGTTTCCGGTGTCGCCGCTGACGTTCCCCGATCGAGCCGAATCCCCGGAACGGTCCCTGGACATCGAGGCCCTCGACGACTACTCCGCGGTGGCGCTGTTCGTCGATCGCGCACGTGGCGTCAAGCCAGACTTCACCCTGACGCTCGACAACGCGCCGGCGGTGATCGAGATCTGCCACCGTCTCGACGGCCTGCCGCTGGCGATCGAGCTCGCGGCCGCGCGCTGCAAGGTGCTCACGCCGCAGGCAATGCTGGGGCGACTCGAGCATCGGCTCCGGCTCCTCACGGACGGCGCGCGAGACGCGCCGGCGCGCCAGCGCACCCTGCGTGAGGCGATCGCCTGGAGCCACGACCTGCTCTCAGCCGAGGAGCGAGTGCTCTTTCGCCGTCTCGGCGTCTTCGTCGGGGGCTGCACCCTCGAGGCCGCGGAGCGTGTCTGTGATCACGCTGGCGACCTCGGCCTCGATGTCCTCGACGGCATCGCCGGGCTCATCGGGCAGAGCCTCGTCCAGCAGAGCACAGGCACTGGGGCCGAACCCCGCTTCGTCATGCTGGAGACGCTACGTGAGTTCGCGCTGGAGCAACTCGATGCGGCTGGAGAACGTCACCTGCTGCGGCAGCGGCACGCGGATGACCTGCTGCTGCTCGCGGAGGAGGCTGAGCCGCACCTCTTCGCGACCGGGCGCGGCCGGTGGCTGCGACGGCTGAACGACGAACAGGACAACATCCGTGCCGCTCTCCGCTTTGCCCTCGAGCAGAATGACCCGGAAGCCGGGCTCCGACTGGTGGGCGCGTTGTGGATCTGGTTCTTGCGCCGGTTGCTCGTCGAGGGGCGGCGCTGGGCAGAGGAGTTGCTGGCCCATCCCGGCGCGGGTCGGCGCACGGCGGCGCGGGCAAGCGTGCTCTTCGCCGCCGGGCATTTAGCCTGGCTGCAAGGAGATGTTCGAGTCATGCGTGCCCGACTTGAGGAGAGCGTCACGATTTGGCGTGATCTGGGAGAGGATCTCCGCCTCGGCCGCGCCCTGCCATTTCTGGGCCTGGCCATCGACGACGATGAGGAGGCGGCACGACGTCTTGCGGAGGAGGGCGTCGCCCTCTGCCGCCAGGGAGACGATCGGTGGGGTCTTGCCATGGCGCTGACGAATCTTGGCCGGATCGAGGCGACCTGGGGTCACGATGCGGGCGCGGGTCTTCCATTGGAGGAGGCAACGGCGCTCTTCCGCTCGATCGGGGATGACTGGCTGCTCGCCCTGCCGTTGAACAGCCTCGGGGCTATCGCCTATCGACAGGGCAACTACGAGCGGGCACAGGCCGCGTTCGAGGAGGCGCGCCCCTGTTTCCAGGCAGTCGAGGACCGGCGCAATACCGCCCAAGTGCTGACGAACCTCGCGTACGTGGCTCTCGCCCGCGGCGAAGTCGAGCGGGCGCAAGCGATTTTCAGCGAGAGCCTGACCTTCGGCCGCGAGCATAGCGACCAGTTCAATACCCCGGCATGCCTACGAGGGATCGCTGCCCTGGCGGTGGCCGCGGGCGAACCGGCTCACGGTGCACGGTTGCTCGCGGCCGCGGACGAGCTCTTCGCCGCCACCGGGGCGACCAGGTGGCCGGCCGAGCGACTTGGTGGCCCGCTGACCCTGGCCACGCTGCGCGCGAACCTCAGCGAGGAGGCGGTCACCGCGGCAGCGGCAGCCGGCGGAGGACGCTCACTCAGTCACGCTATCGACAAGGCAGTTGCCGGAGTGGCTGATGCCGGGAGAGGGCAATAACATGACATTGCGGACGACTGCTGGGAACGAGGCGGTCCGACTCGTGCCTCGATCACGGCTGTCGTATTTCAATGGTGACGATGAAAGGCGTGCCGGATGGCGCGCGTAGAGCCGAACACCCTTATCCATTCCGTATGGCGCGCTCGAAGAGGAGGACAGCGTACGGCGGGAGCGTCAGCTCAACCGCGCCATTCGAGAGGAGCTGATGGGTGACAGCGGGGCCGTTGCCGAGGAATCGCGCGTCGCTGGCGTCGAGACGCGTGATCCAGTCCCCGGCCGGGATTGGGAGGGAGAGGCGAGTCTCTGTATCGGCAAAGCTGAGGATGGCGATCGCCTCGCCGGCGTCACCCTGGGCTTGGAGCAGGACGACCCGCTCGGCCTCCCACGTAGTTACCTCGCGGGCCGCCTCGGAATCGGTCAGCGTGGGAATGGTGCGGCGGAGGGTCAGCAGCTCACGGTAGAACGCGTGCAGCGCCTGATGCTCCCCCGCGTAACGAAGCTCCGGTTGCACCCGGGAGCGCTCGTAGGTGGCGATGTCCTGTGGATCCGGCGCCGCATGATCCGACCCATCAAAGGAGAAGGCCTCACGGCGGCCCGCGCGCACGGCGTCCACCAGGACCGGGTTGCCGTGGTGGGTGAAATAGAGAAACGGGGCTGGCTCCCCATACTCCTCACCCATGAAGATCAGGGGGACGAAGGGCGAGAGGAGCACGGTTGCCGCGGCCAGCTTCCGCTGCCCGAAGGTGATCCGCTGACCGAGGCGCTCGCCGCCGGGACGATTGCCGACCTGGTCGTGGTTCTGGATGAAGACGACGAACTGGTCGCACCGGGCTGGCTCCGGTGAGCGGCCAAACCGCCTTCGCCGGGACTGGTTGTACTCACCGGTGTAGACGAAGGCCTGACGCAAGGCCTTGCCGAGGTGGGCAAAGCCGTCGTAGCCCCTGGCGTAGCGGCTCTCCGCACCGACGAGCTGGACTTCGAGCGCATGGCAAAAGTCGTCGGCCCACTGGGCGTCGAGAGCGTATCCATTCAGGCCTCGGGGGAGGACCACTTTGGGATCGTTGAGATCGCTCTCGGCGATAAGCATGGCCCGCCGACCCAGATCAGCGGCACGGCCAT
>JAHWJF010000394.1 GCA_019348515.1 Chloroflexota bacterium
GGCGTCGCCGACTTTGGGCGGAACGGGAAGGTCAATGAGGCTTTCGCGGTGGGCCATCAGGCAGGCGGCTATCCTGCCGCAGGGGCCCTGACCAGCCGGATCGTGAGCATCAGCACCGGCCTCGAGCTGTCCGGCTGGATTGCGCTGGACTTCGCCGGCTTCCAAGACATGGTGGACGCAGTCGGCGGAATCACTGTCGAGAACCCGCGTGCCTTTCAGTGGGCACTCGGCCCTGAACAACATGCGAGGCGAGAATGGGCAGGGACCTTTCCCGAGGGCAGCGTCAAGCTGAACGGTGTCGACGCGCTGAGGTATGCCCGGGTCCGGTACACGGACACGGCAGCTGAGAGTAGCGACTTCGCCCGCGGTGCACGACAACAAGCCATCCTATCCGCGATCCGGAGTCGGGTCAGAATCGATCCTGCCGGCGCGGCTCGTGGCCTGGCTCTGGCCGATGCACTCGAGGGCCATCTCCATACTGACCTTTCGGTCATCGATCTCGCCACGATCGCCGGGCACCTCAGCCCAGATCGTCGTATTCAGCTGGAGGAAGGCACCATTCTCGAAGCCACTCGCAATAGCATCGGTCAGTACGTGCTGGTTGTAATCGGACGCTCCTCGCCATCTGATTACACACCGCTGCACCGCTACATCGCCGAGGCCCTCGCTGGAGAAACTGAGTGACCGCGGAGCCTGTTGCCATCGTCGGCGTGGGCGATCATGCGCGCGTCGTGGCGGATCTCGTTCGCTCGCTCGGACGCGAGGTGGCCGGGTTCATCAGCCCGGACCACACTGTCACGGGCGGGTCCCGGGAGACGACTCCAATGATCGGTCACCTCAATGCCGTCAGCGAGTGGGCGCATCCGGCCATCGAGTTCATCGTCGCGATCGGCGACAACGCTCGGCGAGCGGAGGCCTACGAGACTTGCGCGAAGGGCGGTGCTCGGCCCGCCGTGCTGATCCACCCAACGGCGATTCTGCTGGGCGGTGCGGACGTCCGACCGGGGGCGCAAGTATGCGCGGGCGCCGTCATCGGGGTCAACGCAATCGTGATGCCCGATGCCATCATCAACACCGGTGCGACGATCGATCACGACTGCGTCGTCCAGACGCACGCTACCGTGGCACCCGGTGCCCACCTCGCCGGCAGGGTCGCCATCGAAGTCGGCGCGTACGTGGGGATCGGCGCAACGGTGCGACAGGCTCTCACCGTCGGCTCGTGGGCCCTGGTTGGGGCGGGCGCGGCAGTCGTTTCCGATGTGGCGCCGCGGACGCGCGTAGCGGGAGTCCCGGCCCGACCAATGTCCCGGCGAGAGTGAGGAGGAGCCGAATGAGTGACCCGACCTACAAGCTTCCCCTGGCCCGTCCGAACGTCGGCTCTGAGGAGATGGCCGCCGTCCGAGAGGTCATGGAGAGCGGAACGCTCGCCATGGGTCGCTGGACCGACGAATTCGAGGAGCGCATCGCGACCGCCGCTGGACGCCGGCATGCCATTGCCGTCAGTTCCGGAACGGGAGGTTTGCACCTTGCCGTCCGGGCGACCGGTATACGCAGGGGTGACGAGGTGATCACCACGCCGTTCAGTTTCGTGGCGTCGGCAAATTGCGTGATTTACGAAGGCGGGGTACCGCGGTTCGTCGACATCGAGGAAGAAACGCTCGGGATTGATCCCTCGCTCGTGGAGGCCGCTGCCAACGACCGTACGCGAGGAGTCCTCCCAGTGCACGTTTTCGGCAATCCCTGCCGCATCGAGGCACTCGATGAACTGGCCCGTCAACACGGGTGGACTCTCATCGAGGACTCGTGCGAGGCGCTGGGCAGCACCAGTCACGGGCGCTCCCTCGGTTCATTCGGAGCGGCCTCGGTCTTCGCCTTCTATCCGAACAAGCAGATCACCACCGGGGAAGGCGGGATCGTTCTGACCGATGACGACGAGCTCGCTGCGGAAATCCGGAGCATGCGCAATCAGGGAAGGGACGAGGATGGCACCTGGTTGCGGCACGTCAGACTCGGCTACAACTACCGGATGGACGAACTGTCCGCCGCCATTGGCGTCATTCAGATGAGGAGGTATCCCGAACTGCGCGATGGCCGGGCGCGGGTCGCGGCGATGTACGAGGCCTCCCTACGACCCGAGCCAAGGGTCGCAGTGCCGCAAGCCAGGGCGGGTGCGGACGTTGACTGGTTCGTTTACGTGTTGCGGCTGGCGCCGGAAGTCGATCGTGATCGGCTGATTGACCAGCTGGGGGCGTGCGGGATCCCATCACGCCCGTACTTCACACCCCTTCACCTGCAACCCTACTATCGGTCGAAGTTCGGCTACGGCCCGGGTGATTTCCCCGTGACAGAACGGGTGGCGGCATCGACGCTCGCCCTCCCCTTCTTCAGTACGATGAGCGAGGAGGAGGTTGCGCTGGTGACCGGCGCGCTGGTGCGCTCGATCGATGAGCAGTCTCACGCCTGAGACAGCCGCGCGTACAGGGCCACAAGACGATCGGCCTCGGCTGGCCAGCCATAGCGGTCCATTACCGCTAGCCTACCGGCCTCTCCCATAGCCCGAGCTCGAGCTGGATCTGCCAACAGTGACGCGATCGCCCCAGCGAGGGATTCGACGTCTGTCGGATCGACGAGCAGCCCACAACCCGCCTCCTCGACGATCTCCCGCCACGGTGCAAAGTCCGATGCCACAACCGGAAGACCGGCTGCCATGTACTCGAATAGCTTCGTCGGGAGGCTGTCGACATAGTTCGGCAGGGGTTGGAGGACACAGAGCCCGACCCGAGCTGTCCGGAGGAGGTCAACCACCTCGTCGGCGGGCAGCCATCCGTGCCACTGCACGTGGTCGGCCCAAGGGAGCTGCCGCGTGGTGATCTCCAGCGACTCTGGCTGGAATCGTCCGGCGAGGTGCAACCGTGCGCCGAGCTCGGGCGGCAGCAGGGCCACGCTCCCAATCATGTGTCGCAACCCGCGATCCTCCGACAATCCTCCGACGTACACGATATTGGCCGGGCGTCCGGCATAGTCGTCGGTGATAGGCGAAAACGCGGGAAAGTCGGGGTAGTTATGGATCACAACGGCCTTGCGGGCCGGGTATCGCTTGGCCACCGTGCCGGTGGCGGCAACGATCGCATTCAGGGCGATCCCCGCGAGGCGCAGGAGGATTGCGCTGATCCCTGCGACGACGGGCGCAAGTGGGCGGGCGATCCACGCCTTGCCAGCGATCTGCGCCGGGAGGTCCTCGTGGGCGTCATACACGACCGTCGCGCCTACCAGGCGGAGCATCACTCCCACCGGGATCAGCTCTGGATCGTGAAGATGGATGACGTCTGCGCGCTGGCGGAGTGCCAGCTTAGCGGCCCTAAGCACGCCGATCGTCATCCGATGGAAACGCTTTCGGGACGCGGTAAGCCTCAGGATGCGGATGCCGTCGGCGGTATGATCGTGGTCAGCCCGGGCGATGAGCGTGACTTTCCACCCTGCGCGCCTGAGCGCAAGCGCTTCCTTGTTAAAAATTCTAGGGTCGTCGGCAGCGTGGACAGTGGTCACATGAACGGCGTGCCCCAATGGTGACTCGTCGGGTGGGCGAATCGTCACTTCAGCTTCCCGAACCGTAGCCATGCCCGAAACCCTCAACAAGATCCGCCTCTACATGCGCCCAGATCGCCGCTACTGGACGCCCATTGCGGCGGCCGACCGAGCAAGCGACCCAATGCTCTATCCGCTCAACTTCGCCCCGCGGCTCGCGGACGGACATTTCTCACATTTTGACGAGCGCGGGCTGCCCCTGCGGCCTACTTCTGCTGGCCACATCCATAACTACACGCGCATCTGCGGTTGGGCGCTTGCGCACTGTAGTCTTGCGCGCGCAGGACGCCTGAATTCGACCGGTGAGCGTGCCCTGATCGTAGCAGCCGACTACGTGACGGAGACTGGCGTGGCGGTCGCGGCGGGCCTTCATCAGCGAGCCGAGATTCCAGGGAGCGGCCACGTTGGTGGCATCTCGGCCATGGCACAGGGTCAAGCCATGAGCTTGCTTGTCCGCGCCCATCGGCTGACCGCTGACG
>JAHWJF010000395.1 GCA_019348515.1 Chloroflexota bacterium
CGGGGCTCGGCCAGCAACGGTCGCCAAAGCCAGGGCGCGGCATGTGCACCGGGAACCCAGTGCTCGTGGGATATGTTGCTCCCGCCGGGTGAGTCTGGAACTTGAAAAGGCGCCGCTGCACGCTCCGCCATCCCCGCCGCGCCATGCACTCCGCCGCCGCGCAGAAGGTGGAGCAGCACCGTCTCCGCCTGGTCTCCCTGATGATGGGCCGTCGCCACGGCTCGGGCGCGGTTCTGGATCGCGGTTTCGAACAGGATGTGGTAGCGCTCCCGGCGGGCTGCTTCTTCCACGCCGACTCCGGGATGGACCGCGATCGGAGGCGCGGCAACCGCCACTGCGCGAAACTCCATGCCCAGCGCCTCCGCGAGGGACTCGGCTCGCCTGGCGTCTTCTCCAGACGTCATCCGTAACTGATGATCGACGTGAACCAGCAGTGCCTCGATGCCCAGCATTCGCTGCACCCAGTGCAGGGTCGCGGCCAGCGCCAGAGAGTCACGGCCACCAGAGAATCCGACAACGATCCGATCCGCTGGCTCGAATCCGGCATCGCGGGCTCGGGCCAGCACGCGTTGCTCTAAGCCATGGGGCGTCTGGCGGCGAGTCAACCTACGCCATTCTTGGGCAGGCTCTGCGCTCCCGTGAGGATCACCGCTGGCATCGTTTCTCGTGGGGTTCACCTGGTGCCGACGGGTGGAATCGAACCACCGGCCAAGGGCTTATGAGTCCCTTGCTCTGCCGCTGAGCTACGTCGGCAAGTCTTGGCAAAATGGTACCCAAGATGGCGTCCGAGCGTCAATCGAGGTCATGCCGAGGCGACCAGTCGGCAGGCTGTAGCGAGGCTCAGTGCTAGACTTCCGACACCCTCACCTCGCGGGTCTCGACGCCTCCCGGAGCAGACTGTCGCCGTTGGATTCTATCGCGTCCGCCATCGCAACCGAACTCCTCGCCGGGCTGAACGACGCCCAGCGCGAAGCCGTGCTCGCCGTCGACGGGCCTGTTCTCGTGGTCGCCGGCCCGGGGTCGGGCAAGACGCGGGTTCTCACCCATCGCATCGCCTACCTGATGGAAGTCGAGCAGATCCCCGGTGACCGCATTCTGGCGGTAACCTTCACCAACAAGGCCGCCCGCGAGATGCGGACCCGCATCGAGCACCTCCGACAGGGCCGCCCTCTCGACGGGATCACCATGGGTACGTTCCACTCGTTCGGCGCTCGCCTCCTGCGCGAGAACCCCGGAGTGGTCGCCGACCAGCTCGGCATCCTGCCGCAGTTCTCTATCTACGATGATGGGGACCAGATCGAAACCGTCAAGGCCGCCCTCAGGACGCTGGGTCTCGATCCCAAGCTCTATCAGCCCCGTCGCATTCGGGCTCGCATCTCCGCCGCCAAGAGCCAGTTGATGTCCCCGGACGAAGCGCGCGACCTGGCCGCAACCTACGATGAAGAGGTCGTGGCCCGCGTCTACCGAGAATACGAGCGGCTCCTGCGCCGGGCGAGCGCGCTCGATTTCGACGACCTGCTCGCCCAGCCGATTAACCTCTTCGAGGCCGCCCCGTTTCTGCTGGAGCGCTATCAGGAGCGCTACCTGCATGTCATGGTCGACGAGTACCAGGACACGAACCGCGTGCAATATGTGCTTGTCTCGGCGCTCGCGGAGCGGCATCGCAACCTCTTCGTCGTCGGCGATCCCGATCAGTCGATCTATGGCTGGCGCCAGGCCGACATCCGCAACATTCTCGATTTCGAGAAGGACTATCCTGACGCCAAACAGATCCACCTCGAGCTCAACTACCGCTCGACGGCGCGTATCGTTGAAGCCGCCGACCGCGTCATCCGCGAGAACATCGCCCGTATCGATCGTCGCCTCCGCACCGAGAATGACGACGGCGAGCCGATCGTCCTGCGCGAACTGACCGACCAGGGGCACGAGGCGCAGTTCATTGCCGACGAGATTCGACGAATGGCTGAGATCGATGGTGTGGCATACGACAACGTGGCGGTGATGTACCGCACCACCGCTCAGAGCCGGGCCATTGAAGAGGCGTTGCGCTTCCGGGGTATCCCGTACCAGGTCATCGGCGGGGTCCGGTTTTATGAGCGCAAAGAAGTCAAAGACATCCTCGCGACGCTCCGCCTGCTGCACAACCCGGCTGACATCGTCGCCCTGGAGCGCGTCATCGGCAATCTTCCGATTGGTCGAGGACTCGGCCCGCGGGCGCTCGAAGAGATCCGCACCTGGGCCGTGACCGAACGCCGTACGATGCTCGAGGGGTTTCTCGCTGTTGCCGGCTCCAGTAGCGCCGAGACAGCCCCCTCCCTCGCCGGTAACGCCCGTGGCGCCGCGCAACGTGTCGGCTCCGTCATCGCCGCGCTGCGTGATATCGCCGAGGACTCTCCCCTTACTGGTCTCTTTGACGCCATCGTCGAACGCACCGGGTATGGCGCGACGTTCGACCGCACGGAGGAAGAGGACCTCGATCGCTGGGCCAACCTGCTCGAGCTCCGCTCGGAGCTGGAGCGGCTCGGTGACGCACCAGCGCGGGAGACCATTGCGCCATATCTGGAACGGGTTGCCCTCGTGGCCGACGTCGATAGCCTCGACGCCGACGAGCGTGGCCGCGTCACCCTGATCACGCTCCACTCCGCCAAGGGTCTGGAGTTTCCGGTGGTCTTCGTCGCCGGGGTCGAGGAAGGGCTACTGCCGATCAGCCGGGCCGTCGAGAGCGAGCACCTCAACCCCGAGGAGCTGGAAGAGGAACGCCGCCTCTTCTACGTTGGGATGACCCGTGCCGAGCGACTCCTCTACTTGACCTATGCCAGCTCGCGCGCTACTTACGGACGGTTCGGTTACTCCGCTCCCTCCCGGTTCCTGCAGTCGATCCCGGACCATCTCCTGCGCAGTCTTGGGCGCCGTGGCGCCCTCCGCCCTGGATCGGCAAGCGGGCTGCGCGACAAGGTCCGCGGGACGGCCCCCACAACGGCCCCTCCGCCTCTGCTCGCGATACCGTACGAAACGGGGCAGAAGGTCTTTCATCCCAAATTCGGCGAGGGCCAGGTGATCGAGGCCAAAGAGCGCGGCGACGATCAGGAGGTCGCCGTCGAGTTCGTCCGCCACGGCACAAAACGCCTGCTAGCGAGCCTCGCCGCCATGGATATCATCGAGTAGCGATCCGTGAAGCCTGTCGAGAGATTCCGGAGCTCCAGGGATATGTTGTGCTCGGGGTCGTGACCACGATTCGCGAACAGGTGGAGCAGCGGGAGGAACACCACCTCGCCCCGGCTGGCACCCCGAGTCGCGGCGCACGGCGATCCGCCTCAGACCCGGAGTGCATGCTGCGGACCGCGTTTCAGCGCGACCGCGACCGGGTCCTCCACTCCAAGAGCTTCCGCCGCCTGATGCACAAGACCCAGGTCTTCATCGCGCCCGCCGGTGACCACTACCGCACGCGCCTCACGCACACCCTCGAGGTGACGCAAATCGCCCGCACCATCGGCCGCGCGCTCCACCTCAATGAGGACCTTATCGAGGCGATCGGACTCGGGCACGACCTCGGTCACACCCCGTTCGGTCACGCCGGGGAGACTGCTCTGGCCGAGGCATTCCCCGGCTTTCGCCACAACGAGCAGAGCCTGCGCATCGTCGATCATCTTGAGAGGGACGGCCAGGGGCTCAACCTAACGTTTCCCGTCCGGGACGGCATTCTTCGTCACTCGAAGCTGCGGTCTGGTATCACGCACTCCGCGGCGGGACAGGCGGACACCCTCGAAGGTGAGGTGGTGCGCATCGCCGACGGCATCGCCTACATCAACCACGATCTCGACGACGCTGTGCGGGCTGGCCTGGTCGCTATCGAGGACGTGCCGCGTGACGTACATGATGTCCTCGGCCCGACTCATTCGCGCCGCATCAACACGCTCGTGGCCGATGTGATTGCCCATTCAGACGCCGCCGCGGCCCCCGGCGCCATCGGTATCTCACCCCACGTGCAACAGGCCGCTGATCTGCTGCGGGAGTTTCTCTTCCGCCAGGTGTACACTCCGCTCAACGAAGAC
>JAHWJF010000041.1:0-1606 GCA_019348515.1 Chloroflexota bacterium
TAAGCGGGAGAGGCGCGATCCGGCGTGCCTGTGTCGTCTGAGACTCTGTTCCCGCTCGCCTCGGTTTCAAAACCGGTTACCGCTGCAACATTCATGACGTTCGTTGATGACGGAACGATTTCTCTCGATGAACCGGTTGGGCGGCTGCTGCCGGGCTTCCGCGCGGGACCCGAAGCGGGAGCTGTCGGAGTCGCTCCCGCGTTGGAGCGGCTGCGACCGACCATTACCGCTCGGCAGCTCCTGAGTCATGTCTCGGGTCTACCGGAAGACCGGGGCCCCCGTGAGTCGCGATATCAGGAGCGAGTAACACTCGACACGGTGATCGATGAGATGTACCGGCTGCCGCTGCGGTCAGCGCCCGGAGAAGAGCTTCGATATTCAAATGCCGGATATGGCGTGATTGCTCGGCTCACCGAACGTGTTTCCGGCCAGCCGCTCTGGCAGGTCGCGCAAGAACGCGTACTCGACCCGCTCGGGACTCGAGACATCGCGGCGGACCCCGCTGCGGGGATGCTCGAGCGGGTGGCTCATCTGTCGGACACGAACCATCCGGGAACCGATATCGAGAGTTACAACAGCGCGTACTGGCGGAGCCTGGCCTTGCCCTGGGGAGGACTTTTCGGCACGCCGCGAGCCGCAGTCGAGTTTGCTGCCGCTTTTCTACCTTCCGGGTCGCGAATCCTCTCCGCACCGGCAACATCAATGATGAGGACCGACCAAACGCTGGGTGTGCCAGGCGGAGTAGAAAGTGCGAAGGTTCACTGGGACCCAGGTCGCTGGGGTCTTGGGTGGGAGGTCAAGGGCGAGAAACGGTGGCACTGGACCGGCGAGCTCACCTCGCCCCGAACATACTGCCACTTCGGTCGCGCGGGGACCTTGCTCTGGGGCGACCCGGAACAGGATCTCGCCCTCGCCGTTTTTGCTAACCGCACTGTCAGGCACATGTGGGCATTTATCCTCACGCGCTGGGCGCGCCTGAGTAACGCCGTGATTGCGGCGGCCGGTGGTTGACTTGATGGACGCAGAATGTGTCGAGCGGTCTTTCCAAATGCCACCCTCGCCTCGGCGCCTGGGGTTCGCGGTCAAAGTCGTCAGTCAGCGATGCGCCAGAAACCCCGAAAGTTGCGCCATTTGACAGCGATACCCCCCAGGGCTAACGTAGCCCCCATTAGGTGCTATTTCCGGGCGGCTCTGCTTGTGGAGCCGCGAACGTTTCACGCGGTGTGACCGCGGGGAGGATCCGAGCAGTGACTTCAGAAAACGCTCGTTTGTTGTCTCTCGTAACTGAAGCAATCGACGGACGATACAACCGGCGCGAGATCGTACGTCGGGGTGTCGCTCTTGGACTTGCCGCGCCCGCGATCGGAGTGGCTCTTAGCCGGGTGTCGGCCGCGTCGGTAGCCGCACAGGACGGTCCCATCCAGGTCTCCATCCTGAACCAGGAAATGAGTCCGGACGAAATCGTCGCGGCGATCGAGAGCGAGGGGGAGGTCAACGTTGGCAACTGGACCTACACCGCGAACGACACGCTGATCGCCAAGTTTGAGGAGTACGTCAGCAGCACCTACGGCGTGGATATCACGCTCAACTATCAAGCCAGCCAGGC
>JAHWJF010000041.1:1706-12932 GCA_019348515.1 Chloroflexota bacterium
ACGTCAGCAGCACCTACGGCGTGGATATCACGCTCAACTATCAAGCCAGCCAGGCGCCAAGCACGTACATCACGAACCTCTACACGGCCCTGCAGAGCGGCAACCCGCCTTCGCTGGACGTGATGGCGATTGAGGAGAACTATTTAGCAGAGGCGTTGTCGCAGGCTGAGCCCGTCGCTGAAGAGTTTCTTCCCTCAGGACTGGTGCCGAACGCGGATCGTGTGATGGAAATGTTTCAGGCATTCCCGCACGGCGTCGGCTTCCAGGCGTCGGCCTCCCCCGGCATCGTCTACGACCGGGAGCGGGCGCCCTACTTGACCGACTGGCAGAACCTCGCCGATGAGCGGCTTCGTGGTCGGCTGACGATGCCGGTTCCTGGCGACATCACCGTAGGCGGAATGCTTCTCGGCATCGCCTCATCGCTCGGACTCGACTATAAAGTTCCGGAGCAGATGACCGAGGCCATCGATTTCTTCATTGAGCGGATTCACCCGAACGTCCTGCAATACACGAATGACAATGCCACGATGCAGCAACTTCTGCGGGGCGGTGTCGTCGACGCGGTGGGCTTTTGGAACAGTCTCGCCCGCATGGAGTTCCTGAACGGGCAGACCAACACGGCGTTCATGATCGCGGAGTCGGGGCAATACCTCGCCAATGGCTACATGTGGATCCCGAAGGGCACGCCTCACCCAGTGCTGGCTCAGATTTTCGTCAACTGGCGACTGAGCGACGAGGCTCAGTTCCCGCCTGAAAGCTGGGGACTGGAGCCGGGACCTTGGGCCGAACTGAATGAAGGCATCATTGGCGAGTCGTATGCCGAGTTGGTGCCAGAGTGGTTTGCTGAGGACTATTTCAGTTACTACCCGACGACCGAACAACTGACTGCCAACTACAAGTCCGTCGACTGGGACTACTACGCCGAGCATGTCGGCGAGTGGATGGATTACCTGTCCCAGGGTATCGGACAGTAACCCGCGAACTGGCGATTCCTCGCCGATCGTAGAGGGCGGGTAACCGTGAAGCGGCGCCGTGGCGGATACCCGCCACGGCGTCTAACTGGTGGATAGGGGTCGTCAATCGATGACGCACGCGCCAGCCGAAGTCGCCATCGAATATGAGATCGCGGACGCTCAGGAGCGTAAACGTTTCGCCTCACCGAAGCTCCGAGGCTTCATGCTGCTTGCACCGGCGGTCGTCGTGGCGATTCTTTTTTCGATCATCCCCCTGGCATACCTGTTTCAGGTCAGCTTGACGCAGGATTCGTCGTTCTTTTTCACGGCCGAGTACACGGCCGACAACTATCGCGAAGTCTTCACGCGGTACCGGTCAGCGATCGTCGAGACCGTCTACCTGGCGAGCGTCTCCTCGGTTCTCGATCTCGTTTTCGGCTATCCCTTCGCCTACATCCTCATCCGCAAGATTCGCTACCGGGAATTTGTGCGGACGATGATGACCTTCCCACTTTTCGGCCCGCTCTATCTCGCGTTTGGCCTCTTCTACATCCTGCTTCCGAACGGTCCGCTCGGACCTCTTTTCGAGATGCTCGGAATCAATATTGCCCGGTACTTGTTCTCCACGGGAGCGGTGCTGTTTTCAATGGCGGTGTTTACCTTTCCATTTATGGTCATGAATATCGGGGCGGCACTCTCTAATGTCGACCCCATGTTGGAGGAGGCTGCAAGGACGCTGGGCGCCAAGCCCTGGCAGACGTTCACGAGAGTGCTCTTCCCACTGAGTTGGAGCGGCATCGTTGCCGGCTTTTTGATGTGCTTCGGCTGGAATCTGGGTGTTTTTGCTCAGCCGCAGCTGCTCGGGTCGCCGAAGGAGCAGGCGGTGCTGTCGATTCAGATGTTTACGAAGGGGCTCGTGCAGTTCAACTACGGGCTGGCCGCGGCGCTGGGAATCCTCCTGATGGCAATGGCGTTCGCCGTTACCTGGGCGTCATTGCGCTTTTCGCGCGGCGCGCTCGGAGCATAGGGGAAACGCAATGGCCGTCGCAGCGGCGTCTGCTCCGAGAATCGAGAACCGAAGCGGCGGCTTCAGTCTGAGGTGGCTCGGCAACGCGCTGGCGCACGGCTACGTGTGGGCGTGGCTCGCCATTTTCGCGTTGCCGTTCATGGCGACGCTCGCCTATTCGCTGCGAACTCCGGACGGGATCTGGACGTTGAGTGCGTACCAGTACGTGTTCGGGAGCTTCAAGGAAAACCTGCTGCTTTCCGTCCAGACAACGGTGATCACCATCGTCATCAATCTCTTGATCTCCGTCCCGGCGGCATATGCCATCGTTCGTTATCCGCTTCCCGGCAAGAGCTTCATCCTGTCCGCTCTCAATCTTTCGCTCTACACGCCCGCAGCCGTCATGGGGGTCAGCCTCGTCATTGCCTACGCCTTCCTGTTTCGCATCCCCCAAACTATGACCGGACTGATTGCCGCGTATGTGGTGGGTACGTTTCCGCTGATGCTCGTGCCGGTCATCGTGGCGTTGCGCGACCTGCCGATGGTCTTCGAAGAGGCGGCCCGGACGCTTGGGGCAACGCGGATGCAGACATTCTGGCGGGTGGAGCTGCCGCTCTTGGGGCCGGGTATCAGCGCTGGTATCCTGCTGACGTTTGTCATCATCTTCAACGAATTCCTGGTGACCCTTTTTATTGCCGGCCCCAGCACGACGACTGCCGCACTGCGCGTGTACAACCTCACCCGGACCGCCGGATTCCAGCCCTCTACGGCCGCCCTGGCGACCACGATGCAGCTTGTCTCCTTTGTCGTGGTACTGCTCTTCTTCCGGTTCTTCGGATCTCGCTATCTCAAAGGCACATATCTCATCTGAGACGATCCAGGGTCGAACGGCGGAGTGGACAATGACGCGCGTGCAATTGGTTGAAATCTCTAAACAGTACGGCTCGACGCTTGCCGTTGACGGGGTCAACGCTGATATTGCCGAGGGTGAGTTCGTCACACTCCTGGGGCCATCTGGTTGTGGCAAGACAACCACCCTGCGCATGGTCGCGGGATTGGTCGAACCGACAGCCGGTCAAATCCGATTCGACGGTCAGGTAGTCAACAACGTCCCTCCGCACAAGCGAAATATTGGGCTGGCGTTTCAGAGCCATGCCCTCTTTCCGCATCTAAGCGTCTACCGCAACATCGCCTTTGGGCTGGAGGTCAAGGGCTCTCCCAAAGCGGACATTCAGAACCGGGTGAGGGAGATGCTCGAGATGATCGAGCTCACCCACCATGCGGACCGCATGCCATCGCAACTCTCGGGTGGACAACAGCAACGGGTGGCGTTGGCGCGGATGCTCGCCACCGATCCCCGCGTTCTCCTTTTTGACGAGCCCCTATCGGCGCTCGATCGCAACCTGAGGGACACGCTGAAATACTCGATTCTCGACTTGCAGCGACGAACCAAGAAGACGGCGATCTACGTCACCCATGACCAGTCCGAGGCGTTCGCGATCTCGGACCGTATTTTTGTCATGAATGAAGGTCGGATAGAACAGGCAGGCACGCAACTCGATATCTACCTGCGACCGCACACCGAGTTCGTGGCCGGTTTCGTCGGGGACAACAATGCCATCCCCGCAGAAGTCGAGGGCGTCGTGCCCTCGCTTCCAGGCGAGCCTCGATTGCTGGACGTTCGAGCGGCTGGGATGCGGCTGCGAGGATCGGACCCGGGGAATATCCGCGTCGGCGATCGGGTGCTCGTGTTCGTGCGTCCAGAAAACATTGATGTTCTGGATGCAGCCTCGGCGGTGGACGAACCGAATGTGGTCCACGGCCGGATCGAGCAGATCGTGTTCGAAGGACCGACGGTGCGAGTACTCGTAGATGCGAGCGGTGTCTTGATCAAGGTGACGTCGAGCGGTCTTGGCCGTTTGACCCTGCTGGACAAGGAGCGGCGCGACGTCATGCTCCGGCTCCAGGACGTGACCGTCGTGCGGGATGATGCGGCTGTCGCCGCCTGAGCGCAGCAATTCAGAATCAGCAACCATCGGCACGCCAGGCATCGAGGGCGCGGCGGATGTCCAAGACTGTATGACAAGGCAATGTAGCGGCGGGCCAGCCCGCGGCGACGGCTTCCGGAGAGGCGTTCTCGGGGCGAAACGCGTCCAGTTGCGCGCGGTTGAGTGGAACGGCGACGAGCCCGGTGCTCGGGTGAACGGAATAGGGCACGCGAAAGTTCGCGTTGTCCTTCAGGATGTACTCGTCGAAGAGCAGCGCGTTGGGATTCTCCCGGTCTGCCGAGCCGGTCGTAATGGACGGCTTGCCTTCACCGACGGCTTCTCGAATCGGTGCGGCGTTTGGATCATCGATCAGGCGACGCTCCACTTTGCAGGCGACAGCATTTACCACGGCTCGCTGGAGCTCCCAGAGATCCGAATCAGTAACACTGCCGAGACCAGGTACGTCCCACATGAGGTGGTAACCATCGGATCCTGAGAACTTCGCGAGCGCGTTGATCCCCTGCTCGGCCAGGACATCGGCGGCGTGAGTGGCACCGATCCGAGCCATCTCGGTTGGCAGACCGCGTGAATCGATGTCAATGACGAACCAAGCTCCGCGGTCTTCCGACCGGATGTGAGCATGAAAACCAATTGCGTGCTGACGAGCCCACGTGAGAAGTGAATCGCGGTCAGGGATGCGGATCCAGGTGTCCTCACCACTTCCACCCGTATGACGTCGGTAGACGATCTCTTTGGAGCGGGGAAATCGCTGCTCGATTGCCAGCTTCCGGTCAGACAGAAAGGGGAGCATCCGGTCCGCGACCGCCGCGTAGTAGTCGTGATACTTAGCGGCCATTGCCTCGCCTCGTTACAGTGGCGGAGTTTGTGTCCTCAATCTCGGAGTCGAGATTGCGAGGTCCGAACGCCTGCGGCAAGAGGTCATCTAGCCAGACCATATTGCCTGAGCAGCCGTCATCGAGGACAACGGCAATGTCAGACGACCGGGGGCGAAACTCGTTCAAGAATTGCCGGCACGCCCCGCACGGCGTAGTCCCGGGAGACTTCGGCGCTGAAACGGCCACGGCCAGAATCTCATGATGCCCGGCGCTGACAGCGGCACTCATCGCCGATTGCTCGGCACAGATAGTAAGACCAATGCTGGCGTTCTCGACGTTGCAGCCAGCTGTAATTGAGCCGTCAGATGCCAGTACCGCGGCGCCGACCGGGAAATCGGAATATGGCGCATAGGCAAATTCCGCCGCGCGGCGGGCGCGTCTCAGCAAATCGTATTGCACTTTTGAGTCGATCGGCGATCGAGCCGGCGTCTCCATGTCGCTGATCCTCAGTTCGAGCCTGCTGATCGATTAAGTGCATCATCGCGCGACGGCGAGGCTCTCTCTTCACTCAGGGCTGCGCTGTTAGCACAGCGTTGGTCAATTCGCGTTTCGTCGTTCGAGGTGTTCGGCGCTAATTCGTAACGGACCCGCCACGTTGCCTCAACCTCAGAGCTCACCTTCACGAAAGTCGCCGAAGCGGTTGCAATCTGGGCGAGATCATCCACGCGAGTGAGATCGGCGATGGTAGTGACAATGCGTCCGCGGCACCCGCGTACTCTCGCGGTCGCCCTGGTCGGCTCTCCCACATGAAGCGGAAGCCGGAAGCGCACGCGCATCTCGCCGGTAACTGCCCACAAGCCGGCGTACGCGGTGGCCCAAGCCATTGCTTCGTCGAGGACCGTCGAGATGATCCCGCCATGAACGATGCTCTCGAATCCCTGGTGCTCAATCCCAGGGGTGAACGGCGCTGTAACGCCGTCCGCCAGGGCCGCGAACCGAAGATGAAGTCCTATCGGGTTCTGATCGCCGCATCCAAAACATGCGTGGTCTGATCGGACGATGGACTTGTCCGCGGGCACTGGACGCTTGACCATTGACGCGGTCTCCATAGGCTGGGGATTAGGCAGACCGATTCAGTCGCCCACGGAAATCAATAGTATTGAACACGGAGTGCAACTGGCGTTCCAAGGGCGCCGGGCGTAAACTTGACCAAGAACTCAAGAATATCTTCCACCTGGAGCCAGACATGCCAACATATCAGGAAATTCTGGAGCAGAAGCGGGCAAACGTGCGCGAGGTCGATGCCCGAACATCTGCCCAACTCCACGAGCAAGGAGCAGTTCTCGTCGACATCCGCGAGCAGGATGAAGTCGATCAGGGAATCATTCCGGGTGCGATCCACATTCCGCGGGGATTTCTCGAGATGCGGATTGAAGAGGCGGTGCGCGACCATAACACCCCGGTCGTCGTCTATTGCGCCGGCGGCTCCCGCTCAGTCTTCGGCGCCGAGGCCCTCAGTCAGCTCGGATACCGAGACGTCCTGTCGATGTCCGGAGGATTCAGCGGGTGGAAGGCCTCAGGATTGCCATGGCGAGTGCCTCAGACGCTCTCCCCGGATCAACGACGCCGATACAGCCGGCATCTGTTGATTCCCGAGGTAGGTGAAGAAGGCCAGCGAAAACTCCTGGATTCCAGGGTTCTCCTTGTCGGCGCCGGTGGCCTGGGTTCGCCGGCGGCGCTTTATCTCGCCGCGGCGGGAGTTGGCACCCTTGGCATCGTCGATGCCGACATCGTCGACGACTCGAACCTTCAGCGACAAGTGGTCCATACCACTGATAGGATCGGGCTTGCCAAAGTTGAATCCGCCCGCATCGCCATTGAATCACTAAACCCGGATGTCAACGTCGTGAAGCATGAGACCCGGTTGGATCAAAGCAACGTGCTCGACATCTTTGCAGGGTACGACGTCATCCTCGATGGCACCGACAACTTCGCGACGCGGTACCTGATCAACGATGCATGCGTTCTCCTCGGCAAGCCGAACGTGCACGGTAGCATTTTTCGCTTTGAGGGTCAGGCAACAACGTTCATTCCACACGACGGACCGTGCTATCGCTGCCTCTTTCCGACGCCGCCACCACCAGAGTTGGCGCCGAGTTGCGCTGAAGCCGGCGTGCTGGGCCTGCTACCGGGGACAATCGGAATTATCCAGGCGACCGAAACAGCGAAACTGATTCTTGGCATTGGTGAGCCACTCGTAGGGCGGCTGCTGACATACGATGCCCTCGAGATGGAGTTCCGCGAGCTTCGTCTCAGCCGCGACCCCGAATGCCCGATGTGCGGACCTGGTGCGCCGACGACGCTGGAGGACATCGAGTACTCGGACGTTGGTTGCCTGATTCCGGCACTTGCGGCTCACTAGCCAAAAACCGGGTTCCGAACCCCTCACATCCCGTGACGTTAGCCATCAGGCGGCGTATTGTCTCGCGCGAGGATCAGTACAAGCCCAATCCCATGGAATCTCGCACCTGGATCATTTTGGCGACCGCGCGAGCCCGAGCACGTTCAGCGCCGTCGACTAGAACGGAGCGCGCGATTTCTGGGTGCTGGTTGAGCTCGGCGAGGCGAGCCTGAATCGAGGAGAGCGACGATACGACGACGTCCGCCAGATCACTCTTGAACGCCCCGTAACCCTTTCCCGCGTAACGAGCCTCTATGATTGAGATTGGTTCTTCGCTGAGAAGGCTGTAGATCGTGAGCAGGTTCGTCAGCGCTGGTTTGTCGGGCGCCGCGACAACATCGCTGCCCGAGTCGGTAACGGCGCGTCGGATCTTGCGGCGGATGGTGTCCGGGTCATCGGTGAGCGCGATCGAGGCGTTTGGGTTCGCGTCGCTCTTGCTCATCTTTTTCGTCGGGTCCTCGAGGGACATCACCCGGGCGCCTGTCGCCTTGATGTCGGGCTGAGGCAACACGAACGTCTCGCCGTATCTCATATTGAAGCGAGCAGCGATGTCCCGGGTCAGCTCGATGTGCTGCTTCTGGTCTTCGCCCACCGGCACGAGGTTCGTGTCGTACAGCAAGATGTCCGCGGCCTGCAGCACAGGATAGAAGAGCAACGCGGCGCTGACTTGCTCGTCTTTGCTCCCAGCCTTGTCCTTGAACTGGGTCATCCGCCGGAGCTCCCCGAACTGCGTCACCGAACTCAGCAGCCAGCAGAGCTCGGCGTGCTCTCGGACGTCCGACTGAACGAAGATGATCGACTGCGATGGGTCGAGCCCTGCCGCGAGGAGGACATTCGCCAGGTTGAGCGTATTGTCCCTCAGCGTTTCCCGCGTCGTTGCTTGTGAGAGCGCATGGAGATTAACGATGCAGAAGATATTGTCGAATGCGGCTTGCTGATCCACCCAATTCCGAATAGCGCCGAGGTAGTTCCCAAGATGGAAATTTCCACTCGGTTGGATACCCGAGAAGACCCTCTGGCGAGTATTGCTAGAACGCTTGATCGATTCATCAAGCAAGGCCACATCGCCGGTTTCTTGTCCGGTGACCACATTTCCTCCCTGTGCCAGCTCTTGACTCCCTACCTTGCGATGGAGCTGATTATAGGCAGGAATGTATGGGAAACCTCCTGGATTGCGCTTCCTCTCAATACATTGGATTCAATGGAGCCAGCGATCAATGGCTATTGCGGATCAGGTCCCGAGTGGTGTTATCCGAGAGCCAAGTCACTCCGAAATCGCGCATGCTGTCAATGACCGCGAGCAGTGCACGCCCTTTGTCTGTGAGGCGGTACTCGACGCGCGGCGGCATCTCCGCAAAGCAGGATCGAGAGACGACGCCTGCCTCTTCAAGACGACGCAGACGAGCGGAAAGTGACTTGGGGCTAATGCCAGTTAGAGAGCGCTGCAGCTCACTGAAGCGCCGGCAACCCGACGCGAGATCCCGAACAATCAGCGGTGTCCAGCGATCGCCGATCAAGGTCGCGGTAAGCGCTATCGGGCAGCAAGCACCTTCGTTGCGTGCCATCGGAATCCTGTGACAAGAGTGGATAGTCACGACAGGAGGCGTCGGGCCGTCCGCCGACCCGAAAGTTCGTTCCGGGGCTACGATAGCACGCGATGCCGCTTCCGGCCTTGTGGGAAATGAACCAGCGGGTTCGTCGGGCCTACGAATAGGGGAACCGACCGCAGTGACGAAGATGTGTCCGAATGGCGTCCCTCGCGCCGAGAGGAACCGTTCGCGGTGAGCAGAGGTGGCTGGACCCGGAAGCTGCCCATCGAAGTTCGCAAACTCCAGGTTGCGACACCAGCTCTTATGGGCGTCCTCAGCGATACCCATGTTTCCGCAACGCGTGCTCGGCGGCCCCTAGACCCGGTTTTCGACTTCTTTCGGCGGGCGAGCGTCGAGCTCATTCTGCATGCTGGGGACGCCGGTCACGTGTCTATCCTGGAGAATCTGGAGGCGATCGCTCCGATAGCGGCAGTGCGTGGCAATGCGGATCCGCTCGACCTGATAGAAACGCTCCCGGACCAAGTCAAGATCGAGGTAGGCTCTCGGGTCGTGCTTCTCTTGCATGGGCATCATGGCAAGACCGCGTTGAGGGCAGCACGAGCTGCGGCCTCTCCTGAGATCGACGTTGTCGTGTTTGGCCACAGTCACAATCCACTCATCGACAGGGAAGAGAGCACCATTCTCTTCAATCCGGGGTCGCCCGTAGAGCGCCGCTGGAACCCGCATTTCGGCGTTGGACTTCTCAGGATCTCTGACGGCAGTGTGGCGCCTGAGTTGATCCTGTTTGACGACCCGAGCCATTTGGCGAACGTGACGACGTGACTACTCCTACGGGTTCCGGCAGACGGCGTTACCGCCTATTGGTCGAATCGTGGCAGGGAAACTAGCATCAACCATCCGGCTCGTGTCTTCACAATGCGCCGGAATAGCGACGCGGCACAACCGCGTCTTTCGGAGTTGAACACATGTCAGTGAATTTTCGACTCCCCGGGCCCACCCCCTTGCCGCCGCAGGTGACGGCGGCGCTGAGCCGCGAGATGATCCCGCATCGGGGACCCGCGTTTCGATCTCTATACAGTGATACGCTCGCTTTGGCCCGTGAGGTTCATCGGACGAGCGGCGAGGTCTTGACGTGGGCGGCGACTGGCTCTGCTGGTTGGGAAGTCGCCGTGGTGAATCTTCTATCGCCCGGGGACGCAGTTCTGGCGGCGGTCAATGGGCATTTCGGCGAGCGGTTTGCTCGCGTCGGGAGCCGATTCGGCCTGGATGTACGGCGTCTGGACGCTGACTGGGGTGATGCCGTGCTGCCAGATCACCTGCGTACGGCGCTGGACCACCATCCGGATGTCAAGGCCGTGTTTCTCGTCCACAATGAGACATCGACGGGCGTCACGAACCCCCTGCGCGAATTAGCGGCAGTTGTGCGGGACCACGGAGCGCTCGCGGTCGTCGATGCCGTGAGCTCAGCGGCGGCGTTACCAGTTGAAGTCGACAATTGGGGTATCGACTTCGTGATGTCTGGCTCGCAGAAAGCGTGGATGTGTCCGCCGGGCCTTCTGATCGTCGCCGCCGGTGAGCGAGCCTGGGCGGCACACGAGCGATCAACGTTCCCTCGATTTTTCTGGGACATGACCGAGGCGAGAAATTCAGCACGTCAGGGAATGACTCCCACGACACCACCACTTTCACTGATTTTCGCGTTTCAGGCCGCGTTGGGCATGATCCTCGAAGAGGGGATCGAGAATGTGTGGAATCGCCATCACCGATTGGCGGCAATGACCCGCGAAGGAATTGCAGCCGCGGGACTGCAGCTCTTTGCCCGGACAGGATATGAAAGCGATACGGTGACCGCGTTCATTCCGCCCGTGGATGTCGCCGCCACTGACCTCCTCGCGATGCTACGGCGCGACTACGGGGTGGAGGCGCAAGGCGGGCAGGCGCACTTGGCCGACCGAATCATCCGGGTGGGCCACATGGGATGGGTGCATGAACCGGAGATGCGGCAGGCGGTCAGCGCGATTGCGAACGCCTGCTCGCGGCTTGCGGAGAATGGCCGCGTGGAAGATGAAGGTAGAGTGAGCTTAGGCACGCCGGGTCGAGTCACAGCCTAGTTGCGTCGATTCTCGGCAGGTCGCTATACTACTTGTTCAGGCTTTTCGAACCGGCTGCCCCGACCAGGGGATGGTTGCGGGAAGTTTGCGGCATGTTCGGGTTTTGGAAGGCCACATGGACGGTACTGACGTGATCGAGCAGACGAATCCTTCAACGGCAGATGAGGCTGTGGCGGAATTCGCCCCTGCTGAGGTCGTTGCGTCCTCCGTTGAAGCGATCGGGGAGGTCTCTGAGCCAACCTCGGGCGTGGATGCAGCCGTGGCTTCCGATGACGCGGAACTTGACGCGGCGTCGCTCATGGAGCAGTTTCTCAACGACCC
>JAHWJF010000396.1 GCA_019348515.1 Chloroflexota bacterium
GGCATCATGCAGTCGCACTCGGAGTGATGAAGACCCCGCAACCGTCACGACCGGAACCCCGGCCGTTACCCAGAGGCGTGACTATGAATAGTTGCAACCGCACCTTCTTGTTGCACTCGTTTTGGCCCCGGCAGTGGGACGGTATTAACTTGTTCTCGATCCTGACGAGAGCTACGACCACCTACGAGAGAACCGAGGTGACGGCGGCCCGCGACGGCAGGCACGGCGCTCGATGGCGATTCCCTGATGCCAGGCTAGAGGCGCTAACGGTACCAAGCTGTCCTGCTCAAATTGCTGCAAGGTCGCGGACCGAATGGGTAGCCCCGTTGGCCATCGCAAGTGGAAAGCGCAAGACTGCGACCGACCCGCCGTCGCTAGGGCCGATGTGAAACGTCCCGTGCAAATCGGCCGTTACGAGCCGCTGAATGATCCGCATACCGAGACCATGGCTGCCGGAGGGATCGAAATCGTCTGGAATTGCCTCTCCATCATTCCCAATCTCGACAATCGCGTCGCCGTGCTCCTCACGCGCCCTTATCGTGATCGTGCCGCGATCTCTTTTGGCAAACCCATGCCTGACTGCATTCGCAACCAACTCATTAATGAGGAGCGCGAGGATAGTCGCTTGTTTCGAGGGGATTCGTACCTCACTCGGTGGGATGTCGAACGTGACGGAGAGACCAGGTGGAGTGAGGCTGCCAAAGGCCTCGTCGGCGGCGTGGCGGGCAATGACATCGAGCGTAGTTCCACCGAGCCGCCGTTCATCGCTCAGGAGATCGTGAACTGAGGCGATAGCCTGAACACGGCTGATCGCGTCGCGCAAGTGCGATGCCCACGGTGCAGACTCGTTGTGGCGAAGCTGGATCGAGAGGAGGGCCGCCACCGTCTGCAAGTTGTTCCGCACTCGATGATGCATTTCCTGGAGCAGGGCGGATGCCACTTCGAGACCACGCCTGGCATCCTGATAGAGCGTTGCGTTCTCAATAGCCACGGTTGCTGCATCGGAGAATGCTTGCAGGAGACCAAGCTCGTCCTCAGGAAGCTCGGTGCCCGGAGCCATGCGGAGGCAGAGCGCACCGAACGGCCCACGCGCAGACCGGAGAGGCAGGCAAAAGAGACGTCCTGATCCATCGACATAATCCATATCGACCGCACGCGCGGCACCGGTCCGCATGACCTCCCGGATCACTTCATCCCGACCAGGCTCGTCGATGACGTCCCGTGCCAGTCCGAGGCGGTATCCAATGGTCGGAGGCTCGGTTGGCTCTCCCGGTCGCCGAGGCAACCGGAAGATGGCGGCGGCTTCCACGTTGAAGAGGGCAACGGCCTGCTCCGCGATGAGCCGCAGCACGTCGTCAAGGTCGAGAGTCGAGGCGATCGTGTGGGAGACGCGCTGCATGGTGCCGAGCTCAGTGATTTTCCGCTGTAGCTGCGCATCGGTTCGGCTGTACAGGCGGGCATTCTCGATGCCAATCGCAAGTTCGCCGGCAACTGTCTGCAGAAAGGCGATCTCGTCCTCGGAGAATTCGCGTCGTTGCAGAGTGAACAGATTGATTACTCCAACCAAAACCTCTGGCTCTGTGCCTCGCCGGAGCACCATTGGAACGGAGATTTGGGAGGCGTAAACATCCTCACCCGTCGCTGGGATAGGGACATAAGAGGGGTGACTACGGGCGTCTGGCGCGGCAATTACCCGCTGCTCGGCGGCAGCGCATCCGGTAATCGTCATGCCAGGATGAAGTGTGAGCGCCCCTACGGCAACAGGATTCAGGCCAACCGCGGCGCGTAGAGCCAGAGTATCGGTCGTCTCATCGTAAAGCATGATTCCGCATGCGTCGGCGCTTGTTGTGTCAGCCAGGACCCGAACCGCAGTTTCGAGCCGATCGGATAGGTTGAGGTCTGCTGTTGCCGACCGGTTGATCCGATGGAGTGCGGCCAGCCATGGCAGCGGGGCGTCAGCACCGGTCGAAGCCACGTCAGAGGCGACTTTCTCAGCCTCATGGAATGATGCGGCGAGAGCCGCGAGAGCAGTGCCCGCCGCCAGCGCGGTCGCTGGATCGCCGCCCTGGCCTCCTGTGCGATCGAAGAAGTCCTGAAGCGCGGCAATCGCGGCCGACATCGCCTCCTCGAGGCGAGCCCCAGAGCGACCTGCCTCGGCACCGAACACCGCGAGGCGATCCCGTAGCGCCTGGGCGTTGGCATTTCCCATTCTGGCGCCACTGGGATAATCGGCACGCAGGTCAGAGATCAGCCGGTCACCGAGATCATGGATGGCAATGGTCTTCACGGGGTGAGTCCTCGGGGCGTGGAACGACCGCCCAGTATTGCCCCGGGCGGCCGTTCTCTGCACCTTGCTTACCAACTGTCCTTAGTCAAGCGTGACGGCTTCGCTCTCGAGACGGTTGATCACCATCAGTCGCGGTTCGGTCATATCTTCGATAGCGTATTTGAGCCCTTCACGGCCGAGACCCGAAGCCTTGACGCCACCGTACGGCATGTGGTCGATCCGGTACGTCGGGACGTCGTTGATGACCACGCCTCCGACTTCGATGTGCTCGAACGCCGTGAGGGCCTTGTCCAGCGAGTTGGTGAACACCCCAGCCTGGAGGCCATATTCGGAGTCGTTGAGCTTGCGAATCGCCTCTCCAAACGACTTGACCGGGGCGATGGTCACCAGCGGAGCGAACGCTTCCTTGGAACAGACAAAGCTGGATGGGTCCGCATTCTCGATCACCGTCGGTTGGAAGAATCCGCTGTCGGACGTGCCGCCCGTCAAGACGCGCGCGCCATCGGCCTCGGCCTCGTCGATCCAGGATTGCGTTCGCGAGACAGCCTTTTCGTCAATCATTGGGCCGAGATCCGTCGAGGGATCAAGTGGGTCGCCGAGCCGAATCGTCTTGACCGCCGCGACGAGCTTCTCCCGGAACTGGTCGTAGACGTCTTCGACGACAAAGACGCGCTGGACGGAGATGCAGACCTGACCCGAGTAGGCAAATGCACCAACTCGAATGCGATTCACCGCGAAATCGAGATCTGAATTGGCATCCACAATCACCCCGGCATTGCCGCCCAGCTCGAGGACGACCTTTTTCATGCCGGCGCGGCGCTTCATTTCCCAGCCCACATCCGGGGAGCCGGTGAAGGAGAGGAGCTTGAAGCGAGGATCTTCAACCAGCGCGTCTCCGACCTCGCGGTCCATTGGCATAATGCTGACCGCGCCCTTCGGAACTCCTGCCGCCTCGACAATCTCGGCGAAGAGCAGCATGGTCAGCGGATCACGGGAGGGCGGCTTGAGCACAATCGTGTTGCCAGAGGCGATGGCCGGAGCGATTTTATGCAGCGCGAGATTGAGGGGGAAGTTGAACGGCGAAATCCCAGCGATCGGGCCGATTGGGAACCGTCGCACAACTCCGCTGCGGCCCTTCGACGAGGGAAGCAGGTCGAGTGGAATGACTTCGCCTTCCATTCGCTTTGCTTCTTCGGCGGCGGTTTCCAGTGTAAAGACACCACGATCAGCTTCAATCTCGGCATCACGGATGGGCTTGCCGGCCTCAGCGGCAATCATCAGGGCAACTTCATCTCGCCGCTCTCTGAGACCGGCCGCCAGTGCCTTGAGCAGAGCGACGCGCTCGTAAGTCGGCATCTGACGAGTGATCTCGAACGCACGGACGGCGCCCGCGATTGCTGCCTCGAGCTGATCGCTGCTGGCCTGGTAGGTAACACCAATCACATCGCCGGAGTATGGGTTGCGCACGGCCAGCGGTTCGTCGGATTTCTGCCATTCGCCGGCGACATACATTGGGTAGCTCTTGGCTCCAGTTGTTGCATCAGATCGAGCGTCCTGAATGGTCGTTGCCACGGGAGTGCCTTTCACTTCGAGAGGGCGCGAGATTCACGGGGATGATACGACACGAGGCCCCCTTTGAGGCCTCGTATCGTTGACAGCGATTGCGGGTCTCAACGCTTCGACGAGTTGTCCACGCCTTTCCCGAGCAGCGCTTTACCGTCGCGCGTTCCCGACCATGCGTCCGCTAGATCGGAA
>JAHWJF010000397.1 GCA_019348515.1 Chloroflexota bacterium
CGAGATTCGGCAGGTGGACGGTGACGTCGGTGTTCGCCGGGATGCTGAACTCGTTGGGGTTGAAGTCGATGTCGACCATCTCCACCGTCACCTCCTCCGCCGCCGCCTCGTCGTCGTCGCCATCGGTCGCGCCGTCCTCCACCGGGGTTGCCTCAGTGTCAGCCCTTGGCGTTGTTGCAGCGGCTGGTTCTTCCGCTGGTACGGGCGCTACCGTCACCGCCAGCCCGAGATCGCGCATCAAATAGACGCTGATCTGGGTCTGGTCTTCACCAAGCCCGAGAAAGCCAGAATCATCGTCGTCGAGGATGGCAATGCCTGCCGCACCTGACCGTTCGACGGACCGGAGACCAACGACGACGCGGCTATCGACCTCGACACCGCCGATCTCGCCGCAGGCGAGGAGGGAGCCAAAGCCGGCCACACTCTCATGGACCGCGATCGCATACGGACCCCGGTCGAGCAGATCGTCGAAAGGAACGTCGACCGTCGTTTCCGAGGCGAGGACCAGGGAGCCGGTTGGAGTGCCTCTAAACGCCTCTTCAGCTGCGGCCAGGTCATCACCGCTGCGCGGGGCGAGGTTGGTCAGGATAAAGGCTGGCTCGGCAACGGGATCCTCGCAGGTACCTTCATGAATGGCGGCGGGGAGGATGTCGATCTCTTCAGCGACGGGCGTCTGCTGTATCCAGGCGACGGCGCTGGGCGCCGGTGCCATCGCCATGACAATGACGAGGATGCTGAGGACCGGAAGCCAGGGTTGCCCTAGGCGCATCCAGGATGCCCACTGCGATCGCAGCGACTCAACTCGTGTGCAATCCCGTTTCAATGGAGAACCCTCATCCTCTGCGTGTTCAGTGTCCATTTGCTCTGCTTACGCTCAGGGGCCAGTCTGCTCTCACGTCACCATCACGCTCTCACTGTTTTGCTTGACTGATACGATTTTGGCTCACACGCATCTCCGACCGTTCGCGATAGATCACGGAATGAGGCGGACGCCCGCCCTTGGGAGCGCCTCCCTGCCGGGATGTGAAGCGAGGAGTTTGGTCCCACTGCCAGCGGCGCGGACGTTGCGATGCCGGCGTAACATCTCCTGAGCGATGCGATCATGGCATCGCCACAATCCCCATCTGGGGGAGCTCGTTACGGGTAGTAGGGGTAGGCCGGGTAGGTGTACCCCGGTCCCCAGTAGGGGCCATACCCGTAGTAGCCGTAGAGGTCACCGTAGTAGCCGGTGTCGTAGGTCAGGTCGGGGTCGTACTTGGGGGCACCGGCAATCTGCTTGCCGGTCTGGTCGACGACGACCTGGTCCGGACCCACCCGGGTGACGGCATCGACCGGGACGAGATATTTCTGCTCCCCAATGCCGAGGATGCCGCCAGAGGCAATCTGCAGGAAGCGGACTTTGCGCTCCCGGTCGTCGATGAGCAAGGCGTCGACGTGGCCGATCTCCTCGCCGTTCATGTCGATGACGGTCCGACCGCGGATGTCCTCCTCCGGATCACTCACCGTCAAATCGGTATCGCCGAGCTTGACCAGGGTTCCGGTGTTGGTGGTGTCCATCAGGGTCTCCTTATCTGCGACAAAAAATGGCGCTCCTACCTCGGGCGCAAGAGCGTGGGCAGCGAGGGAGGACTGTTCCACGCGAAGCGGCGATCACTCCCGTCGCTAGCCTAGTGGGCCCAGGTCAATAACTGGGTTAACCGCCGTTACGGTCTAGTGACAATCTGGAACGATTAGGGAGAAGCATCCGGAATGCGCAGAAGCGGTCGTCGATCCCTGGTGCACCTCGCCGTGCAGAAAACCCGGGGCACTCGATTCAATTCCTTGATTGAGTTTCCGGAGTCTGACAGTCTACGCACACGTTGGATAGTCACGCCATCCCGTTCAGCGAGCGGGACCCAGCGAGGGGTGTGACCGAGTTCAGCCTCGGGATGACTGGCTGACCGCTGCGTCTGGCCAGAGTTCCCGAATATCTTCCGGCATCATATGCCGGACCTGAGCGAACTCACCCTGCGAGATGCGTTCGGACAGCACGCGCAACGCCGCCCGTGCGGCCGTCTCGAAGTCAAACGCACGATCTTCATTTCGCAAGGCGTCCTCGAGCGCGTTCTCGACTCGGCGCAGGAAGGCCTCGCGGGAGCGCTCCTGCGCCGGCGTGGTTGAAGGATCCCAGCCCTCGAAGTAGAAGCCCCGCACCAGCATTGGCAACTGCGCCGAGAGATGGGCGGACTCGTCCACCGGCAGGAAATCGCGAACCGCGTGGAGCGTGCCGCGGAGCGCGAGATAGGCGTGGCGCCGGTTCTCATCACCAAGCTGCCGGCTGATATCTCGTAGCCACTCATTCGTCTCTTGGACTGTCGTATCGAAAACGTCGAGCCCGGTGTTGGTCATGGTCGATTCCTCCGATGGTGCGACACCTCTCCAGGAATGCCGCGGTGTACTTTCTATGTATCCCCGACGCAGTTATGTGGCCAAAGCGGCGACCATTTCGCCAAGCTCGCGTGAAGTATCTCGGCTCAGGCCGCCATGACCTCCACCCCTTCCCGATCGAGAGGCCGCCGCTCCGGCAACACCCATGCACCTTCTTCGACCGTGGCGGGAACCGCATCCACGTCCTCGTCCTCCACCGGTTCGCCTGTATCTGCCTCATCAGCAGGTTCGAGAACCTCGACGTCGTCAGCCGGTTCGGCGACTTCCACCTCATCGTCTCCGGTATCGACGACATCCGCTTCGTCATCAGCCGGGTCGATGACATCCACCTCGTCGGCAGGTTCGACCACGTCCACACCATTACCCGGTGCGACGACTTCCTGGGCTGGTCGGAAGAAGAAAAAGAAGATGATCAGGGCCACGATGATGACGACCGCCGCAATGATGATCCACATCCATGCTGGGGTGCCCCGATCGGTGCGTCGGGGCTCTTCGTTGTATGCCATACCTGTTTACCTCTACGCGTTGTCGAGCGCTTGCTGATGCTTGCGCGTCAATCAGTTTGCTCGGCAGTCGATTCGCCTTGACCTTTGGCGCCCGAGGCGCTCTGGCGAAACCCCGTTGAGGCCCCTCGCGCCGTGTCACCAGAACCGGTCCGCAACCTCCGAACGAGCGCGACTCCGCGAGGTGAGCACTCAACCATGAGTCGATCCTACCGGACCAAGGTCAACAACAGAGTTAACCATGGTTTCCGTTAGGTGACTGGGCGGCACGCATGCTGCCGGGCACCGGGAAGACGCAGGACTCAGGACAAGCGATTCATCGATGGTCGCGAACCGCGCGGTCTCTGCTCGGAGCGGCGCTCCTGAGCACAGAGATGATTTCATTTTGCCCGGTCCGCCCCGCGGTTGAACGTGCTAGACGCGATGATTCGTCATCCCTGGAGCCTCATAGGATCGAACCATGCCCGGGTATTTGCGGTTGAAACCGGTCCTGACGGGTCGCGTTCAATCCCCAAAGGATGAGACCGGACTGGAACTGGCCACATTTCGGGTGACCATGGCAGGCCTCGTCTAGCGGTGGATAATGCGTGGTTGGGCCGATGTACTCCCTATTCGTCTTCGTCCTCCGTCGCGTCGCGCTCCACTTCCTCGTGATGCACCGCGTCCGCTTCCGCGCGGCTCACACCGACAATGTCACGCTCCGCCGGCACCAGCAGCCGTACCGTGAGCACCCGCAGTGCACCGAACAGCGGGATGGCGATTAACGCCCCGATGATGCCGGCGACGGCGGCCCCGATGAGGAAGGCGACCAACGACAGCAGCGGCGGAATGCTCGCCTGGCCCCGCATGATCAGCGGGATCAGGATATTGCTCTCGACCTGTTGCAGCCCGATATAGAAGGCCAGGACGACGACGACGTTGGCTTCCCCGGTGGCCAGGGCGACCGCCAGGGCCGGGACTGCGGCCAGGAATGGTCCCACGACCGGAATCAACTCGCCAATCCCGGCCAGGACCGCCTGCACCAGAGGGGAGGGGACAGCGATGAGCTGGAGCCCGATGTAGGTGAGCACCGCTACCAACAG
>JAHWJF010000398.1 GCA_019348515.1 Chloroflexota bacterium
AAACGGCTGGCATCGAGGCTACGGTCCCGCTGTTTATGAAGGAGATCGTCGCCGAGCTGACGCACCTCGCCCGCCGCTCGCACGACGTATCGCAGCGGTCAGGGGTCTCGGTGCGGATGAGCGTGGCCAACTACGAGAACATCGTCTCCAATGCCACCCGCCGCGCCATTCGCCTCGGCGAGCGGCAGACCGCGCCGCGCGTTTCTGACCTGGCCGGTGTTCTCGCATCGACCACGGGCAAGATCGAGATTGAAGGACTCGGGGAGATCCAGGAGGACCAGATCGTCGACAAGCTGGTCCAGGGCGCTGTTGCCGCCGTTTTCAACCGCTACTTTTCGGTTCGCGACTTCGACCGGCTCGTCCTGGCCTTCGACAACGGTCTAACGGTCGAGGCCTCGGAGATGATGCCATCGCTCGCCTATGTCCATCAGCTCAGCCACCTCGACGGCGTGGGCGACGCCGTCGGTAAACTCGATGTGGGTGGGAATCCACCGGCTGTCGCGTCCGCGGTCGAGTTCATCCTGGAGGGGTTACACCTCAACCGCCGTCTGAACAAGGACGAAAGCACATACTCGGGGCCGGCGCGCTACCATCGGTAGCGTTCAGAACCGGTTAGGAGCGCGGAATGGCGCAGCGAGAATCCGAGGGATCCGCGGCTAGAACGGCAGACTGGGAGCGGAGGGAGGCCAAATCCTCACGAGGTGAAGCCGCCTTTCGCACCCATTTGACGACCTATCTTGTTGTCGGCCTGTTTCTGCTGACGCTGAACCTCCTGACCAGCCCCGGGGAGCTCTGGTTCTACTGGCCGCTTTTCTTCTGGGGTTGGGCGCTCGTCTTCCAAGCGGTTGCCACCTATGGCGCCGAGGCTCCCTGGCAGGCGCTCGCGGTGGTGCGTTCAATTGTTCCGGGGCTGGGGACGAGGGCCCAACCGAAGGGGACTCCAGGTGAAGGGGACCCCGCCGGAGCGGGGACATGGGGACGTGCGGCGAGACGAGCGCCCCACTCGGCACCGTTCGCGGCGGCGGCGTTCGCTTCCGTTCACGAACGGATCGAAGGGCTCAAAGAGATCGCACTGCAGATTCCGGCTGGCCCCGTCCGCGAGCAGGCGTTCCGCATTTGCGCCGCAGCCGACCGGATCGCCGAGGCGATGGCCGCCGACCGTACCGACGCAAAGACGGTTACCTGGTTTAACGAGCGCTTACTCGAACCGGCCGAGCGGTTGCTCGCCGGTTATGTTCGACTCGCGGGCCGGGGCGTCGCTGGCGCCGGCGAGACGCTGCGTCGGGTCGAAGAACAGAATCTGCCCCTGATCGAGTCGCGACTCGACGCCCTGTATGATCAATTGCACCGCGGCGAGATCGTCGATCTCGCCGTCGCCAGTGAAATGCTCGATATCGAGCTTCTAGACTCACCACCTGTGTCAGGTACCGGCCGCAACTAAGTCGTCGAGAGGAGTGCCAGCCTGGGCGCGGCACGCCGATTCCAGACATGAGTGTCTCGTCACCAGATGGAGACTAAGGATGCCTATCTACCGCTTTGGCTCGCGATATTCGCGCTGGGACGGTACGCAGCAGATCGGACCGCTCTCGGCGGACGACCTGATGCGCGCCATGTCCGACGACCTGATGCAGGACGGCGACGTCAACCGCGCTATGCAGCGTCTTTTTCGCTGGGGATTCCAACGACCCGACGGGGAGAACGTGCCCGGCCTGCAGGGTCTCATGCAGCGATTGCGCGACCGCCGTCAGGAGCAACTCGAGCGCTACGACCTGCAATCGATGCTTAGCGATATTGCCGACCGCATCGAGCAGATCGTCGAAACCGAGCGCCAGGGGATCGCGAAGCGTCTCGACGAGACGCAGGAGGGGCCGCGCGACGGCGACGTTGCGGCTGGACAACAGGAAGAGGACGGCGCCCAACCATCCGCCAAGCGCGGAGATTCGGCCGGCCAGTCCGGTACGAGTAATGAAGCCGGACAGTCGAGGGAACAGGGCGCGGCTGACGCCGGTGCGGACGGGGAGTCAGGGGCGACAGCAAATCCGGACCTCCGGAAGCTCCTGGAGGCGATGGCCCAGCGCCGGTTGCAGCAGCTCGATTCCCTGCCGAAGGATCCCGCCGCGGCCATTCGCGCCCTCACGGACTACGACTTCATGACTCCGGAGGCGCGCCAGCAATTCCAGGAACTGTTGGACATGCTGCAGCAGCAGATGACCCAGCAGACATTCCAGGGCATGCAGCAGGCGCTCTCCCAGATGACGCCGGAAGACATCGGCGAAATGCGGCAGATGATGCAGGAACTCAATGAGATGCTGGAGGCTCGCCAACGCGGCGAGGACCCCGGCTTTCAGGAGTTTATGCATCGGTGGGGGCATTTCTTCGGACCTGGGCTCAACTCGCTGGACGACCTGATGGAACGCATGCAGCAGCAGATGGGCGCCATGCGCCAGCTCATGCAGAGCATGTCCGCCGATCAGCGCGGGGAGCTTCAGGGGCTGATGCAGGCCGCGATGCAGGACGAGGGGCTGCGCCAGGAGATGAACAGGCTTGGCGAGAACCTCGGCTCACTCATTCCGCCCGAGCAGTGGCGGCGCGGATACCAGTTCTCGGGCGACGAGTCGCTGACCCTCGAGCAAGCGATGCGCCTGATGGACCGTCTCGGCGAGTACGACGAGTTGGAGTCGCAGTTCCGCGACGTCCGCGACTGGAACGACCTCGCCGGGCTCGATGACGACAAGATCCGGGATCTTCTCGGAGAAGAGGAGGGCGAGCAACTCGAGCAACTCCGCCAGATCGCGCGGATGCTGGAGGAGGCCGGATACATTCGCCAGACACGGCGCGGCTACGAGCTCACCCCGCAAGGCGTGCGCAAGATCGGCGAGAAGGCGCTCACCGACATCTTTGCCGATCTCAAGCGCGATCAGGTTGGTCAGCATGACCTGCGGCGGGAAGGCGGCGCCGGGGACCGCACCGATGTCACGAAGGCGTACGAGTTTGGCGATCCCTTCCTGCTCGACATCCCCAAGACGATCATGAACGCGGTGCAACGAGGGGAGGGACCGTCGGCTGACGCGCCAGGGGTCCGTCTCTCGCCCCGCGATTTCGAGGTCTATCGGACCGAGTACACGACCCGCTCGGCGACGGTGCTAATGGTCGATATGAGCCGGTCGATGCTCTACAACGGCTGCTTCAACGCGGCAAAGCGGGTAGCCCTGGCGCTCGACTCGCTCATCCGTGGCAAGTACCCGCGTGATCACCTCAGCATCATCGGGTTCTCGTACCTGGCCCAAGAGATCAAACCCGGCGATCTGCCCTCAATCGATTGGAATGAATACAACTACGGCACAAACATGCAGCACGGGTTCCAGCTCGCGCGGCAGATATTGGGCCGGCAGAAGGGGGCAAACCGGCAGATCATCGTTATCACTGACGGCGAACCGACGGCGCACTTCGACAACGGGCACGTCCGCTTCAGCTACCCACCGACGCCGCGCACGTTCCAGGAGACGCTACGAGAGGTCGTCCGCTGCACGCGCGACGGGATCACGATCAATACGTTCATGCTCGAACGGTCGCCCTACATGGTGCAATTCATCAACGACCTCATGCGGATCAACACCGGTCGCGTCTTCGTCGCCACCCCGGATCGGTTGGGCGAGTACATCCTGGTTGATTACGTGGCCAACAAGCGGAAGTTTGTGGCCTGAGCGCATGGCGCCCGCGCCACGGGTTTCGGGGCGCGAGGTCGTTCGTGCACAAGTGAGGCGTTGCACCTGGCGCAGGCCGCGTCGAGTCAGATTCCCTGAACTGCGCTCTGTATGCAGGTGGACAGGGCGTCGGAATCTCGTCGGACGCTGAGGAATCGAGACCTACACGCCTACCCTTCGTCTTTGCGGATAACCGTGATTATGCGAATTTTCGGATTCAGGCGACCGCGACGAATGTGGGGCTGATCGCTCTCTGGCGACGCAACA
>JAHWJF010000042.1:0-6524 GCA_019348515.1 Chloroflexota bacterium
CGCGGGTTTGGCGTGCACTGGCGTGCGGCGGCAATTCCGCTTGTGCTATTCGCGCTCGCCCTGGCGCTCTCCCTCCCACGGCTGTCAACTCCGGCTGTCTACGTCTTCGACGAGCTCTACTACGCCTATACGGCAGGCAAGTTCGCGGCTGGCGACGAGGCGTACAGCACGGCGGTTCCACCTCGCGAGGCTCCGGCGATCGAGTGGACCCACCCGCCGATAGCCAAGCTAGTGATTGCCGGCGGAATCCTCACGGCCGGGGACAACCCGCTCGGGTGGCGCATCGCCAGTGTGCTGTTCGGTGCCGCGGGAGCAGTTATTGCCTATTTCCTCGCGCTATCTCTCACCGGCAGTCGGGCGACGAGCGCGATGGCTGCCGGTCTACTCTTGATGGACGGTCTGTACCTCGTCAAATCGCGAACAGGTATGTCCAACCTGTTCGTGCTGGTCTTCGCCAACGCCGCCCTGCTCGCGCTCGCCCGAATTCTCAGTGTGGCTCCAGACCGCGCGGGAATGCCACTTCTCGCGACCGGACTCTTCATTGGGCTTGGGCTCGCGACGAAATGGAGTGGCATCGCGCTAGCCGGTCTGATCGGGCTTGTGATCTGCTGGCGAATGGTCCGGCTCTGGCAACTCTCGCGAGGAAACGATATGGGCGTGGCGGCCGCCGCGCGCCTCGGTATGCGAACCTATCTTCGCTGGGCGCCAATCTCGTTGATCGTGATCCCCGTCGCCGTCTACCTCGCGTCATACCTGCATTTCTGGTTCACCGGGCACGACTGGGCAGACTTCATCGCCTTGCACCGGGACATGCTCACCTATCACCGGGATCTGGGCGTCGTCCATGACGATTCATCGCCTTGGTGGCAGTGGCCGCTCGCGGCACGGGGAGTCTGGTACTACGTCGACGGCCGCCGCCACGAGGGCGCCTTCGTCTTCGGTAACGGCAACCCGCTCCTGTACTGGCCGATGATTGTGGTCGTCGCCTGGGTCGTTATCGACTGGTGGGGCAGGCGAACCACGGCATTGCTCATTCTCGTTATTGGGTTCTTCGGCCAATGGCTGCCCTGGGCGCTTTCCCCACGCGGCACCTTCATCTACCACTTTTTGCCAGCGGTTCCACTCGGCTGCATGGCGCTGGCGGTGGTTCTCACAGGCGCTTGGCGGCAGAGAGGAGTTGCACGTATCGCCGCGGCGGCCTACACCCTGGCGGTGATCGCCACCTTCGCCTGGTTCTATCCGCTCTACACGGCTATCCCCCTGGGGTCGGAACAGGTCGATCTGCGGATGTGGCTCGATAGCTGGCGGTAGCCGCGGCATCCCATCCGCCCTAGCAGGGTTGAACGGACGTCTAGTCAGACCCGATTCCGAATTCTCGGATTGGCGATCTCGTCCAGACCGACGGCGACGAGAAAGAGTCCGATAAAGAGGACGGCGATGACGATGATGGGGGGCACCCACCACCACCACCAGCCGTTAATAATCGCCGCGTTGTAGATCACCCAGTAGAGCGTCATACCCAGCGTCGGTGCTTCGAATGGACCGAGGCCGAGCACCTCAAGACCGATGGAGGCCAGGATGGCGGCAGAGACCGAGCCGACCAGCGACGCGCCGAGGTACGGCAGCAGGTTGGGCAGGAGTTCCTTGACGATGACCTCCGGATTGCTCATGCCTGACAGTCGCGCGACCTGGACGAAGCCGCGCTGCTTCAAGGTGAGCACCTGAGAGCGGATGGTGCGCGCCGGGAAGAGCCAGGCAAGCAGGCCGACGACCAACGCCATCTGATCGACCGTCAACCCGCCGCGCACGCGCATGCCGATGATGATCAGGATCAAGAGCCCCGGAATGGTCAACCCAACGTCGACGACGGTCTTGATGACGCTATCGACCAGCCCGCCGTAGTACCCCGAGATGAAGGCCAGCGTCGTGCCGAGCGCCACGCCGATGACGCCAGCGAGAAGGCCGATGCGCAAGGTCAGCGGCGTGCCCTCGACCATGACCGCATACAGATTTCTTCCCTGTTTGTCGCTCCCGAAGGGGAGCTCCAGCGAGGGCGGCTGGAGCGGTCTTGTCGAGAGCGGGCGGTACTGAATGGTGTCGACAGTGAGGTGTCCGATGACGACGAAGAGCAGGAGGGCCAAGAGGAGCAGGATACCGACGCCCAGAGACGGATTCCGCCTGAGATACCGGAGGACACCGCGGGCGGTCTCCGATCGCGCCCTCGTGGCCTGGTGCTGTTCCGGTGTGGTCAGAACCTGAGCAACACTACTCATCCTATGTCCTCTGATACGTGATACGAGGATCGAACAGCGGATAAATGAGGTCGAGAATCAGGGTGGCGAGGCCAATGGAAAGAATCAGGATAAAGATGATCCCCTGCACGACATAGAAGTCGCCAGCCCGGATCCCTTCATAGAGGACATTGCCAATCCCGGGATACGAACAGACTACTTCGACGAGCACCGCACCGGAAACCAATTGACCGAGCACGAGAGCGAGGGCGGTGGCCTGTGGCAGGAGGGCGTTGCGGATCGCATAGTGCAGGAAGATGGTCCTGCCCTTGAGCCCTTTTGCGTCGGCGTAGGTGACAAAGTCCTCGCCCCGGGTGGTGATCATCATGGCGCGCATACCCAACGCCCAACCGCCGAGTGACACGAGAATGATCGATAGAGCGGGCAGAACCGAATGACGCAGCGCGTCCTGGAGAAAGGTCGGGGTCAACGCGGGAAAGGTGCCGGGACTGTAACCGCCGGAGAGGGGGAAGAGCCGCATCCGGAACGCGAGAACATAGATCAGCACCAGACCGAGTAAGAAGAACGGGACCGCACTGAGGGAGAGCAACGGTGGCAGAAGAAACGACAGGAATTTCGGCGCGCGCGGCCACCCCATGAACGCCCCTAGCAGGGTGCCCACTACCCACGAAAAGAGCGTGGTCGTCGTCAGTAAGACCAGGGTCCACGGCATCGCCCGCCCGATAATCTCCATGACGCGCTGGGGATAGTTGGCGATGGAGTAGTTGAAATCGAGGCGGCTCATGTCCCCGAGGTAGTTGAGGTACTGCTTCCACAACGGGGTGTTGAGGCCGAACTTCTCATTGTAGATCTCGATCATCTCTTCGAGACCCGACTGCACGTTTCCCCCAAGCGCCGCCTGCGAGATCAACTGCTCCCGGATCGGATCCTGCCCACCGAGCCGCGGCAGGAAGAAATTGATGGTCGCGGCCAACCAAACGATCAGGAAAAACATGCCGACGCGTCGCGCGACGTAGGCTAGCGGCATGGGATTCTTCTCCGGACGATGATCCCTCCTCCCCATCTATTCTCCCATCGCGATGGGAGCAGAGAGCAAGCCCCTCTCCCACAGTGGTGGGAGAGGGGATGGAGTGAGGGCGTCGGCAAGACTCCTACTGAGCTGCCGGCTTGACCGTGTGCATCACTAGTGGCCAGGTCAGGTGCCAGTGCGCGGTATTGACATACGGGTTCTCCGCGTCCGGCCAATTCGTCCAGTACATTGTGTTAGTCGGCAAGCGGTGGAGTCCCTGCGAGATCTGGATGTCCGGCAACTCGGGCAACCAAATCTCCATGCTCTTCGTCCAGATCTCCATGACCTTTTCCGTCTCGGTAGGACTGATGCCATAGAGCTCGTCGACGAGCTTGTCGTACTCGTCATTATGCCAGCGCGAGAAGTTGACCAGATGGCCGCCGGGGATCTTGGTCGAGGCGGACTGGTAGAGCCGCAGCGAGTAGTAGACGTCGGAGCTGTAGCTGCCGCCGTGTCCGAAGAGGCAGCCCGTGTAGTCGCCGGCGGCGAAGCGGTCGAAGATGTTCGGCGGCTCAGCATATGTCGCCTCGATCCCGGCTCGCTTTAACTGCTCGACGACGACCGGACCGACCGCGGTGAAGTCGAAGAAGCTGATGATCTCAAGCGAGATGGGCTGCCCGGACTCATCGAGCCACATGCCGTTGCCGTCTTTGCTCCACCCTTTCGCTGTCAGCAGTTCGTCACCCTTGGCCGGGTTGTACTCGAGGTACGGGTGCTCCTCGATCAGCGGTTGGACCGCTTCCAAGAATGGTTGGAGTGGCGGATAGTCAGGCACGAACAGGGTGGCGGGGAGGCTTGCTCCCATCCAGGCGATGTCAATGATCTGCTGCCGGTCGAGATAGTAGCTGAGCGCCCAGCGGACATTGGGGTCGCTCCACGGCTCCACTTCGTTGTTGACGTAGAGAGAGTGCGGCCACCAGTCGACGTATCCAAATGGTGACTCCTGGCCAGTCCAGGTGGTGACCTTGTCATTCCCGCTGAAGACGGTGGCAAAGCCCGCCGGCTGGATGCCGGTCACGATATCGTACTGGTTGGCGATGATACCGGAGATGAGACCTTGTTCGCCGGGATCGGGCAGATAGATGAACCGCTTCATCGCCGGCAGCTCGGCGACGCCCGCCTCGACACCCCACCATTCGTCGGCCCGGTCGAGAACCTTCTGCTCTGGCCCTGAGTAGACCACGCGCCAGGGGCTGGTCGTCACCGGCCAGCCTTGCTCGATATCGAAGAAGGCGAACTCCGCGATGTCCTGGTCCTGGAAAATGTGCTCGGGCATGATGTAGACGCCGATGTCGAACTTGTAGGCGACGAAATCGAAGAACCGCGGCGCGGGCACCTTGAAGTTGCAGACGACGGTGTTCTCATCGGCGGCCTCCGCCCCGTCGAGAAACTGCTGGACGTCGGCGCCCCACTTCACTGCCGATCCGACTTCGACCAACTGGTTGAAGGTGTAGACGACGTCATTGGCCGAGAACGGCTGGCCGTCGCTCCAGGTGACGTTCGGACGGGTTTTGATCGTCAGCGTCCTGTAGTCATCCGAGTACTCGTAGCTTTCCGCCAGCCACATCGTCGTCTGGTCCATGAAGGCGCTGTAGAAGGCCAGCGGCTCGCTCGTCATGTGCGAGCCAAGCTGATGGTTAGCGCTGGGAAGGAACGGGTTCCAGAGCTGATATTCGTCGAACTTGCCCTTGATCGAGCTGCGCACGGCGACCAGCGTCTGCTCGCGCGGCACCTCGGCGACCTGCGCCGCCGCGCGTTGGGCGATCATCGCGGGGGTGAACGCGGCGTTCGTCGCCGCGGCAGTGCCGACCTGACTGCCAAGCCCCGCACCGGCTCCCGCCGCCGCGAGACCGAGCGCGGCGACGCGCTTCATGAAGTCGCGGCGACTCAGGTCTCCACTGATAAATTCCTGTGTGAGCGACTGCACGGGATCGCGCTTGACCATCCTGCTGTTCCTCCTCAATCTGGGTGGCTACCGCGCCACCTCCAGAACCGGGGTTCGAAAACCGCGTGCCCCACGACGGGCACCGAGAGAGGTTCTATGTCGGGCGACTTCCTCTGCCGCCGTTTGTCCTCGCAGACAGTCCCCTATTGTTCCTGATTCTCCAGCTTTGTCAACCGAACGAATTTTGTGGGCGCAGGTGCGGTACATCCTTGATCACGGGTCTTCCCAGCAACCTTCGGTTGTATTCACCTCGGCAATCGATCTCGAAACGGACCCGGGACGCCTAGCGAAGGTCCCACAGACGCGTCGTGCCTACTTGACACGAAAGAACACGTGTTCTATTGTGGCGGCAGGGAAGCGGCGATCCAAGCGAATGTGTGACGGCGGTGACGGCCGCCGAAGAGGGCGACCTAGGCGCCTCCCGGCACACGCATCAGGCGCCAGTACTTCCTCCACTGGCGGGATCGCGCACCCCGCCTATCTCCCCGCTCCGGTTTGTCAGGGCCCCTGGCTATTTGGCCGTGGGTCAACTCAGCGAAAAGCGAGATATGAGAAACACGAAGGAGCAGATCAGGACATGAAAAGCATCGTTCCAGCCTTGGCCGTGGCCGATATCGACGCTTCGGTCCGCTTCTACGCCGAGGTTCTCGGCTTCGACATCGGGTTTACCTTGCCTGGGGCAGATGGAAAGCTCATACACGCCTCCGTCCAGCGTGGCGACAGCTCCCTGATGTTCGGCCGCCTGGACACCAGCAACGCGCACGATCAGGGGCCGCTCGGACGCGGCATCGTGCTCTACGCAACTGTTGCCGATGACGAGGACGTCGACGCCTACTTCCAGCGCGTCAAGGATGCGGGAGCCGCCGTCGTCCAGGAGCCGACCGACCAGTTCTGGGGACACCGCGACTGGGGCATCACCGACCCGGACGGCTACGTCCTCTTCATCTCTAAGGAGACCCGGGTAGCCTCAGCCGAGGAGATGCGCGAGGCGGCGCTCTCCGGCTCCCCCGCATAGTCCCTCTCCCCGACCCCTCTCCCAGCGCAGCGGGAGAGGGACGTTGTCCTCGTGTCCTCGGGTGTGCCCCTGCTTCCCATGCGGGAGGAGAAGGGGCACACCGAGCCGCCAAAAAGCCCCCTCTCCCGGCTCGGCGGGCCGGGTACTGGGTGCCCTCCGGGCGTGGTGGTGGTTGGGGGAAGGGCATGGGCCCGGGATGACGAGTCTTCCCCTGTAGACAGCCCCAGGCGAGACCGCTACCAT
>JAHWJF010000042.1:6624-10986 GCA_019348515.1 Chloroflexota bacterium
GGCCCGGGATGACGAGTCTTCCCCTGTAGACAGCCCCAGGCGAGACCGCTACCATCACCCGACGCTTCTGGGCGGGCCACTGCTGGCCGCATTACTGGATAACCGGTCAGGTTCGGCCGGGAGGGGATGGACGTGCGGATCACGGGTCTGCGGCTACGGCAGCTTACCGGCATCATGGAGCACGAGGAGCCATTCTGGGAGGAGCGGCTGGCGCGGCCGGTCGACGTCTACCCTGAGCACAAGGTGCAGACGGCTGCCGATGGCTACTGGATGCCCCGGTTGATCGCTCCGGGGCGCTCTGAGGTCATCTCCGTCTTTCTCGAGATCGACACCGACGAAGGTGTCACCGGGTTGGCGGGTCCGGTTCCCCACGAGGTGGCGTGGATCATCGACCGCGAGTTCCGCGGTCTGCTCCAGGGTGCGGATCCCCTCGCCACGGAGCGTCTCTGGGATCTGATGTATCGCGAAGCGGTGCACGGCCGGAAGGGCGCGACGATGATGGCCATCAGCGCTATCGACTGTGCCCTCTGGGATCTCAAGGGGCGCTGGATGCAGCAGCCCGTTTACCGCCTGCTGGGGGGTCCCGTGCGCCCATCCGCCCCGGCCTACGCCTCGATGCTCGGCTACAGCATCGAGCCGGAGCTAGCGCACAAGCGGACCCGCGAGAAGGTGGCCGAGGGCTTCCGCGCACTGAAGTGGTTCCCGCGCTGGGGTCCGACCGACGGTCGGGAGGGTATGGCCCGCAACATCGAGCTGGCCGAGACGCTGCGCGACGCGGCCGGTCCGGACGTCGACATCATGCTCGACGCCTGGATGACCTGGAACCGGCCCTACACCCTCGAATTCGCGCGCCGTGTCGCCCATCTCGACATCCGCTGGATCGAGGAGCCGGTGATGCCGGACAAAATCGAGCTCTGCGCGGAGATCCGGCATCTCTCTCCGGTGCCGATCGCTACCGGCGAGCACGAGTACACGCGCTGGGGCCAGAAAGCTCTCCTGGATGCGGGCGCATCGGACGTGCTGCAGGCGGATACCTTCTGGGCGGGCGGTCTCTCCGAGATGGTGAAGATCTGTACACTGGCTTCAACCTATGACATCCCGGTAATCGCCCACGGGCATTCGGTGCCGGCCAATACGCATCTGACCTTGGCGATGCCGGAGCTGCTCGCCCCCATGGTCGAGTACCTCGTGAAGTGGAATGAGCTGCTCCAGTTCTTCTGGCAGGAGCCGGTCAAACCCGTCGATGGCATGATCTCTGTCTCAGATCGCCCCGGATTGGGCGTCGAGATCGACCCGGACAAAATCGAATCTGAGGAAGAGTTGGGATGGTCGTCCGTGCCGAACATGGCCGGCAGCGTGCAGACACACCAACAGACGATCGAAGAAGGAGAGTAGTGATGCGCGCGAACCATGTCCGGCGGCGGCTTGCGGCGGGAGAGCCCTCGGTTGGCACTTGGCTCTCACTCCCCTCGCCCGAGGCCGCCGAGTACGTCAGCCGCCTGGGCTTCGACTGGCTCGTGATCGACGCCGAGCACAACCCGATCGATATCCGCACGCTGGCGCAGATGTTCGCGGCGATGGCCGCCAGCCACGTGGCGCCAATGGTGCGCATCCCATGGAACACCGCGGAGAATTTCAAGCGAGTGTTGGATGCCGGCGCGTGGGGCGTGGTGGTGCCGATGGTCAACTCCCGGGAGGAGGCCGAGCAAGCCGTCTCCGCCGCTCGCTACTATCCGGATGGAACCCGCAGCGTCGGTGGCGGCCGCTTTCCGATGTCTTTCAGTGGCAGTGCCGACGAATATCGTCGCAACGCAAACGAACAAATCCTGGTCGTGCTCCAGATCGAGCATATCCAGGGTGTGGAGAACGCGGATGCGATCCTGAGCGTGCCGGGGGTCGATGCCTGCTTCATTGGACCCAACGACCTCGCGGCCTCGATGGGACTCGGCCTCGGGGTGCCGCTGGAGAGCGATGACCCGCGGCTGATGGAGGCCATCGCTGAGATTCGCAATGCCTGCCTGCGCAACGGCGTGGCGCCTGGCATCCACACCTCGGGTGCGGCCGGTGTCAACCAGCGCATCGCCGAGGGTTTCCAGTTCTGCGCTCTGTCCAGTGAGTTGGGGTACATGCTCTCCGGGCTGCGCGCAGATATCGCGGCGCTGAACTGGACGCGTGCCGACGCGGCAGAGATTCGCGATGGCGTTGCCGGGGCAGCACTCCAGTACTGACGCGGAGTCCGGAGTCGGAAGTCGGGAGTCGGTGACAGGGGGTGCGACGATCCATTCCCCTCTCACCCCATTACCCTCGCGAGCTCTGCTGCGGCGAGCGCCGCGACGGCAAGGTCCAGCTCGGGTTCGTCCCCGTTCGTGAGGATCCAGGCGGCCGAGAGACCAGCGAAAGCCAGGGTCCATTGCAGTAAACGCACGCGGTCGAGATTCGCGGCCTCGGCGATGACTGCCACTTGTCGCGAAAAGCGCCCTAGCTTCAATGCAATGTGAGCATCTGGATTCCGGAGAATATTGACGAAGTCGAAACCACGCTCACCTACGAGGTGTTTCGGATCGATCGCCAGCCACCCCCGAGACCCGAAATCCAGGATGTTGCCGTGATGGATGTCGCCGTGCAGCACGACCACGTCTCGTGGCTCGTCCAGGAGCACGCGCGCCGTCACCGCAGCCTGGCTCAGAATGCCGCCGTACCGCGAGGCGGCGGGTTCGAGCTCGGCAAACCAGCGCGTCAGAGGCACAAGTGTTGGCGGGGTCTGCCCGTTCCGTGGAGCGTGCAGTCTGGCCGCCACGCGACACATGATGCGGCTGGCCTCGTCATCGCGGCCGTCCCGGGCCATCTCGACCAGCGAGGCACCGCCCTGGGCGCGCTCTAGCAGCAGCGCATCGCCCTCATGCGCCAGCACGCGGGCGGCGCCATCCCCACTCCACCAGACCATCGATTCGGCGCCGCGTCGCTCCTCCGCCTCCGTCGCGATCTTCAGCATGACCGGCCTACCTTCGCTGCGCACCGGCAGAAGGATGCTGGTCTGGGTGGTCAGTGGCTCTCCGTCGGGTGTGAGATTCCAACTGGCGAGATACTCGTCAACCATCACGCAGTGAAGGTTCCTCCGTGTAGCCGCATCCAGGCGTGGAGCCGCGCCGGTTGCACGGCGTTGTCAATCCACCCTCACTGATTCGGGACGCGTGCGCCATCCCTCACGCGACTGATGCCGCATGGCTCATCCAAGTCACCACACCGCATCGCTGAATGACAACTGGTGGCAGGGGCTGAAGTTTGCGATACCCTCTCGCATAGTGATGCACCGGGTACGCACCGGACGCATGAGAGCGCTGACGTCATTCGGCGCCTTGAGCTGCCACGAACGAATGGTCGCGGCAGTCGACGTGTCAGCAAAAGGAGACGGCAACAGACAATGAGCCTGAAAGTCGTGTTGACGCAAACGGAAGGCTACCCACACTTCGCGCTGCTGAATGACCTCGACATCGAGGGGTTGCGAATTGTCGAGGTCGCAACGCCCGAGGAGCTGACAGCGGAAATCGTGGACGCCGATGTTCTCTACGGCTTCCCGACCGCCGATCTGCTCAGGGCGGGCAAAGCATTGCGCTGGATTCAGTCGCCGAGCGCTGGGGTCAATTATCTGCAGGACCTGGCGGAGTTGGTAGAGAATGAAATCGTCCTTACCAATACGCGCGGCGCGCACGGTCCGTCGATCGGAGAACACACCTTCGCGCTCCTCTTCGCGCTGACCCGGCACATCCCGGAGAGCGTGCAAGCGCAACGGGAGCACCGTTGGGCGCGTCCAGAGCTTTACCGCACGAGCCGGGAAATGCGCGGATTGACGATGGGCGTGATCGGCTACGGAGCGATTGGCCGCGCCGTAGCGCAACGGGCACGGGGCTTTGACATGGAGGTCCTGGCGATCGATCGCCATCCAGAGCCGGGTGCGCCGTTCGTCGTCGAAACGTGGGGCATGGAGCGGCTGCCAGACCTGCTGGAACAGTCGGACGTCGTGGTCGTCGCCGCGCCCCTGACCGCGGAGTCGTATCACCTCATCGATGCCGCCGCGCTGGCCCGCATGAAGCCGGATGCCTACCTGATCATCGTCTCGCGAGGCGGCATCGTCGACGAAGATGCGCTCGTGGACGCCTTGGAGGATGGAAAGCTGGCCGGGGCCGGTATCGACGTTACCGAGGTCGAGCCCCTATCCCCCGACAGCCGGCTCTGGGACGCGCCCAATCTGGTCATCACGCCGCACACCGCCGGTGACTCGACCGAGAAGGAGCGGCGTTGCATCGAGATCCTGCGCGAGAACCTGGTGCGCTTTGCTCAAGGAGAGATGCTGCTGAACGTCGT
>JAHWJF010000042.1:11086-12719 GCA_019348515.1 Chloroflexota bacterium
GACGAGGAATCCCATTTCGTCTCATCGATCGGCAAGCCGTGAAACCAGCGACCTCACGCGCGATCGGAACCCAAGCTCGCACGGTCGAGGTCTTCCGTCTGATGGGGATTCCAGAAACGGCGCTGGAGCCGTCCTCCCGGCCGCGCGCCCTGCGATTTGCCGAGCACGATCGCACACTGGCCCGGATCGTCCTCGACGATCGCCAGGGTGCGCCACGACTCATCAGCATGGATGAGTCCGACACGGATCGGGTGCTGGAGCAGCGTCTGGCGGAACTCGCGGGCCGGGTCGAGCGGAGCACGGAGCTGACCGGGTTCCAGATCGACCAGGATCGGGTCATCGCGGCACTGCTGGGACCCGACGGCGGATCCCAGGTGCATGCCAAGTTCCTGGTCGGCGCCGATGCTGCGCACAGCACCGTTCGACGCCTGGCGGGCATCGAGTTCGCGGGAGAAGCCTATCCGGAGCGGTTTCTACTCGCGGACCTGGACCTCGACTGGGAGCTGCCTCACGACGAAGGGCACATCTGGATCGGCGACGACGGATTGGTCGCCGTCATCCCCTTGCCCGGCGAGCGGCAGTATCGCTTGATCGTGCCGCTGCCCCCCGCTCAAGCGATGAAGGAGTACGGATCAGAAGCCGAGATTGCCGCCGAGGCCGAAACCCTGCTTCGGCATCGGACCGGGATGTCGCTCCGCCGCATCGGCGATCCTGTCTGGGCGTCGGGATTCCGCATTCAGCGGCGTCAGGCGGAACACTATCGCTGGGGTCCCGTCTTTCTGGCGGGCGATGCCGCTCACGTGCACAGTCCCGTCGGTGGTCAGGGGATGAACATGGGTATCCAGGATGCCTTCAACCTGGGTTGGAAGCTCGCGCTCGCGGCGCGAGGTCAGGCCGCGCCTGGTCTACTCGACACCTACCAGACGGAGCGGCATCGAATAGCCCGGGGAGTCTTGCGGGGAACCCATCTGGGCACCCGATTATTCCTGGCGCAGAATCCGGTTATGCGAGCAGTGCGCGAGCAGGCGATCCCGGCGATCATCAACATGACACCAATTCGTCGCCGCATCCTTGCCGCGGTCTCGCAGCTGAGCGTTGGCTATCGTGGCTCTCCGCTCTCCGTCGACGCGGACGCGCGAGTAGACGACCGTGGCCCGCTCCGCCGCGATGCCCGAGGGCTCCGTGCCGGTGATCGGGTCCCCGATGCCTCCCTCGTCGACGCTTCAAGCGGAGAATCTGTCTCGCTGTTCGACCTGTTTGCTCGAGGATGGACGCTGCTCCTCTTGCCCGGCGCCAATGCCGCCCCGGACGCCGTTGCCCAGCTCGGGCACGTCGCCCGGCATGTTCAGGATGCCGTCGGGGAAGCCGTGCGGTCATACCTTGTGCTGCAGACCGTCACGAACGGCGACGCCTCTACGGCGCTGCTCGATCCTTCCGGTGAGGTCGCGCGGACATTTGGAGTGCGCGATGGGCTGGTGATGCTGGTGCGGCCGGACGGATACCTGGGGTACCGTGGGCGCCCAGATCAGTCAGGAGACCTTGCGTCGTATCTGGCCCGGATATTCTCGATGCGCATACGGGAAGCGGAGATCGCCAGCGACGAGCTTGTTGATTGAGCCGGGTAGAAGTCGAG
>JAHWJF010000043.1 GCA_019348515.1 Chloroflexota bacterium
AGCAGGCGCCCGGTTACGACCGCTTCTGCCGCGACCTCACGCCAGAGCAGGTGCAAGCGCATCTTGACGCCGGCACGCCGCACGTCATTCGCTTTCGCATGCCCCTGGAGGGTGAAACATCCGTCCACGACCTCCTGCGCGGCGAGATGACCTTTCAGAACGCGAACCTGGAAGATCTCGTGCTGTTGAAGACAGATGGCTACCCGACGTACCACCTCGCCAACGTCGTCGACGATCACCTGATGGAGATCAGCCACATCCTGCGTGGCGAGGAGTGGATTCCGACCGCGCCGATCCATCTTCGTCTCTATGACGCCTTTGGCTGGGATGCGCCCAAATTCGCGCACATGCCGTTGATCCTGGCGCCGGGCGGCGGCAAGCTCTCTAAGCGGCACGGCTCGACGGCGATGGAGGAGTTCCGTGCCCAGGGCTATCTGCCCGAGGCCCTCATGAACTACCTGGCGCTGCTCGGCTGGAGTCTCGACGGCACGACCGAGATGTTCAGCCGGGACGAGCTGCTCGAGACGTTCACCCTGGAGCGGGTCAATCCGTCCCCAGGGACCTTCGATTACAACAAGCTGCGCTGGTTCAACCAGCAGTACATCAACCACGTCCTGTCGCTCGACGATCTCACCCTCCGCGTGATGCCCTTCCTGGGCGCCGCCGGCCTGATCGCGCCCGGCCCATTCGGACCCGAGCATCCCGATTTCACGCGGGTCCGGCCGGCTGTCGCTCTTCTCAAGGACCGCATCGAGACGCTGGCCCAGGCGCCCGACCTGATCGGCTATTTCCTTTTGCCCGACCTGGAGCCGTACGACCCGGCTCTCCTGGTGCCGAAGAAGATGACGCGGGAACAGGTGTTGGCCGCGCTCGAGGCGGTCGAGGCTATCTTGCCGGAGGTCGACGTCGACAATGAGGAAGCGACCGAGGTCCGCTTCCGCACCCTGGCCGATGAGCTGGGATTGAAGGCCGGCAGCCTCTTCATGCCAGTACGGGTCGCGGTCACTGGCCGCACCCAATCCCCAGGGCTGTTCGAGACCCTGCGCGTCATCGGCGGGGAGCGGGTACGAGCGCGCGTCGCGGAAGCCGTCGCGCGCCTGCGCGCGTGGACGCCGGCTGAACAACCGACCGAGCCGGCGCACGCGGGCAGTTGAGCGAGGGAGCGGGAAAGGGAGAACGTGGCGCGTCATCCATGGGTCGCGGAAGCCGACAATGGCCTCCGCTGGGGAATTCAGCTCGTCCTGGGAGAAGAGGGGTTGGGGCGACTGCTCGACGCCGGACGGACGGTCGAGGCGCTCGGTTTCGACGGCTGCTTCATCTTCGACCACCCCGCGATTCAGGCCGATCCCTGGATCTGCGTTGCCGCGCTGGCCGGTATCACGGAGCGCGTCCGCCTGGGCTCGGTGGTGAGTTGTGTGCCGTACCGGCATCCGGCGCTGATCGCGCGCATGGCGGCCGACGTCGATAACATCAGCCGGGGCCGGTTCATGCTCGGACTAGGTATCGGCTGGCTGCAACCGGAGTTCGAGGCGTTCGGAGCAAACTTCGACCCGACTTCGGAGCGATTCGCGGCGCTGGAAGAGGCGCTGGAGATCATTCCCGGCGTCTGGGGACCAGAGAAGTTCGCCTACGTCGGCAGGCACTACCAGATCGGACCGTTGCAGGTCACGCCGCCGCCTATGCAGTCTCCTCGTCCGCCGTTGATGATTGGCGGCAGCGGCGAGAAGAGAAGCCTGCGGCTGGTGGCACAGTATGCCGACGCCTGTAACGTGAACGACGTGGCTCACACCGAGCGCGGCCTCGAGCGGGTCGGCGGGCCGGAACTGATCGCACACAAGTTCGATGTGGTCCGCCGCTACTGCGAGGAGCTCGGCAGGCCGTACGATGAGGTGCTGCGCACGCATTTTACGTTGCGCCTGGTGCTGGCCTCCGACGAGCGCGCCGTGGCGGAGAAGGTCGCCGCGATCGGGCAGGCCGGGTCCGGATCGCCGGCGACGCGCCGCGCGCAGCCGAGCGCGTTCATGACCGGCACTCCGGAACAGGTTGTTCGCTACTACCAGGCACTGGCGGACGTCGGCGCGCAGTACTTCATCATGCAGGTCGATTCCGGCGACACCGAGACGTTGGAGCTCCTGGCGCGCGAGATTGTGCCCCGCGTCACCACGCGGGCGTGAGCGCGCACGGCTACGAGATCGCCGGGAACGCCGCCCGGCTGCGGGCGCTCCTGCCGCATGCACAGATCGTCTTCGACTGGAACGGGACGATCCTCGACGACGCCGAGCGCACCCTCGCCGCGCTCAACGCGGTCCTTGCCGATCTCGATCGGGACCAGCTCGATGACCCCGCCTTTCGGCGCGCGTTTGGACTGCCTCTAGAAGCGATGCTCGCCGATCTGGGGCTTTCACACGATGAGATCGATCCCGCCGTAACAGCCTGGTACACGGGCATCGAGGCGCGGGAGGCGCCCTTGTCGCCGGGAGCGGCAGAGACGATCCATGCCCTCTGGGAGCGAGGCCGGCCGGCCGGAATCATCAGCGCTGCCTCTGTCACCTCGGTTGAGCGTGATGCGAGCCGGCTCGGCATTGGGGACAAGCTCGCGTTCCTGCGACCGGCGGCGGCATCAAAGGAGGCCGCGCTGCGCGAGGTGATTGCGACCGATGCCCTGGTCTACGTTGGCGACAGCGAGTACGACATGACCGAGGCGGTAGCCGCCGGAGCCATCCCGGTGGGCTACGCCGGCGGCTATCGCCCGATCGAAGCGCTCTTGGCCGCGGGCGCCATCGCCGTGGTGAGCGATCTGCGGGCTCTGCTGTCCGAGCCCGGTTGATAGCTGCCGGTTACGTGCGCCGGCGTTCCAGGTGGTACGGCACGCTGGTAACGACCGTGCCAGGCCGGAAGAGGAGCGCCGCCTTGATCCGCAGGGCGGTCTGGTTGTGCAGGACCTGCTCCCACCAGTGCCGAGCGATGAATTCCGGGAGAACGACGGTCAGGGTGTCATCCGGCCGCTGGCGATCGATCTCGTCGAGATAGGAGAGCAGCGGTCCTACCAGGCTACGGTACGGCGACTCGATGATCACCATCGGGATATCCGAGCCAAGTTCCTTCCAGTCGTGGCGCATTTGCTCGATCTCGGCGTCGTCGTCCGTGATATGAACCGCGGTGACGTTCGACGAGATGGAGCGAGCATAGGCCAGCGTCTGGCGCGCCACACGGTTCACCGCGGCCACCGGTACGATGACCGTGTGCTCGATCTCATCCGGTTCCAGGGGGGTCTGCGCGGCCAGTTCCCCAGCAGCCTGCGCGTAGTGACCGTGAATGGCGCGGAACATCATGATCAGGACTGGGATCAGAAGCAGGACGATCCAGGCTCCCCGGGTGAAGTTCGTCAACCCGACGACGACCGCCACGACTCCCGTCGTCACCACGCCGACGATGTTGATTGCCAACCCGCCCTGCCAGCCAGGCTCTTTCAGACGGAGCCAGCGGACCACCATGCCGCCCTGCGACAACGTGAATGCGGTGAAGACGCCGACGGCGTAGAGCGGGATCATGCGAGTCGTCTCGCCATTGAAGCCAGCCAGCATCAACGAGGAGAGGATGCCAAGGGTGACGATCCCCGTTGAGTAGGCGAGCCGGTCGCCACGGAACGTGAACTGTTTCGGCAGGTAGCGGTCGCGGGCCAGGAAGTACGAGAGGCGCGGGAAGTCGGAGTAGGCAGTATTCGCGGCGAGGATCAGGATCGCCAGCGTCGCGACCTGAATATAGTAATAGGCGGGGGTGCCACCGCCGAAAATCGTGCTCGCGATCTGGGAGACAACCGTCTCGTATCCCTCCGGATGATCCGGTTCGCGGGGCACGATCCCGAATTGATTTGCCAGGAAGGTGATTCCCGCGAACGTCGTGGCCAGGATCGCGATCATCCAGGTCAGCGTCGCGCGTGCGTTCTTCCACTCCGGTGGCTGGAACGCCTGAACCCCGTCCGAGATCGCCTCGACGCCGGTCAGCGCGGCACAGCCACGGCTAAACGCCGTCAGAATGAGCAAGACGCCAAGGGCTTGCGTGGCGGTCTGGGCCTCGCCCGCCGCCATCTGCGGAGCCTGTGCCACGAAACCATTGGACGCCGCGCGAACCAGACCGAGCGCGATCATGATGACGATGCCGACGAGGAACAGATACGTTGGCACGGCGAAGATACTGCCCGATTCGCGGATGCCACGGAGGTTGAGCACGGTCACCAGAACAATGAACCCAAGACCGAGAGTGACCCGGTGGTCGCGAAGCTCCGGCACCGCCGAGGTGAGGGCCGCGACACCAGCGGCGATGCTCACGGCGACGGTGACGATATAGCCGAAGAGGAGAGCAGCGCCGGCGGCCAGGGCTGGCAACTCTCCGAGATTATCCTTGGCGACGATGTAGGAGCCGCCGCCGGCTGGGTAAGCCTTGATCGTCTGGCGGTATGAGATGCCGACGATGAGGAGCAAGGCAACGATGCCCGCGCCAATCGGGAGGCTCAGGGCCAGAGCGCCCAGACCGGCCAGAAGCAAGACGTGCAGAATCTCTTCCGTAGCGTAGGCCACCGACGACAGGGCATCGGAGGACAGGACTGCTAGCGCTTTGGGTTTGGTCAAGCGCTCGTGTGCGGCCGCCGCGGTGCTGAGAGGCGCGCCGATAACCGTGCGCTTGACCTTGCCAAAAGCCCGCCCAGCCGGACCGCGCGCCTCCAGGGCCTCCTCGGTGGCGATGAGGTGCCCCGGCGCGGCACGTTCGAAATCGGCGGTCTGTACCCGGCAGACGCGGACGTAGCGGTCACCAATGAGCCGGCCCTGCATGTCCAGCTTGCCGACCAGGTCTCCTTGCAGGTGGGGGGCCTGGCGTCGCGGCGCGCGCACCCGCTGGGACCGCCGCTCTAGGCCGGAATCCACGATGGCTCCGTTCTCACCGGAGTGGACAAAGGGACCCGCGGGCCGCTGACGCTCGGCTCCGTCGTTGACTGAGGAGGGGTCGGATGGCGGGTCTTGGCTTGTCGATGATGCTGCGTCGGCGTCCGCCGCTGGTGGCTTGTGACGACGAGGAGGACGAAATCGAGCAGTTGCCATTCACGGCACTCCGCGGGTCGCTCGAGTCGTCACCGGTGACGGCGAATGAGACACGAGCGGACCCGCTCCGATTGGTTCCGAGGGCTGACTTTTTGGCCACGAATACCCAGAACCACAACCTCCCAAGTGTACTCCTGACGTCAAGCGCTTTTGAATCAGACGTGCAAAAGGCAGAGGCGTTTGACTGACCTGAGAGCAGATGTTCATATTCCAGTGACTTCAGACTCGGAAATGGCCCTGGGCTCCTCGAGTTGCGCCATTCTGCTGGACCACACTAATCCGACCATCACCTTCCATGTATGCTGCTGACACCTTCGCGATGTCGTCGACTCCTTGTAAGCGCAACTGACTCATCAGCTCACCTTCGGTGATCAACTCTTTTTCCAGGTTACGCCGCAGCAGGCGCCCGTCCCTGACCAGAAGCAGGGGCTTCGGGTGGACCAGCGCCTGAAATGCCGGAAAGCGAAAGCCGAGCCAGTTGAGAGCCCAGGACCAGAAGACGATCGTCGTCACAAGCAGAAGACCGTCGGGAATCGAGCGGTAATCGTCCGCCAACCCGTTTTGCGCGGCGTCAGCCAGGAGGACAACCACGAGCAGGTCAGTTATCCCGACAGCGCCGGATTCCCGCTTCAGGACGAGGCGCAGCAGTGCAAAGAGCCCGAGGTACATCACCGTCCCGCGGACGATAATTTCGAGGAGCGGCGTATCCGGAACGAAAACTTGCTCCCAGTCGAAAGTGAAAATCCAGTCTTCCAGACGCATCCCTTGACCCGTGAATGTCACGATCGCGGCCGCATGATTTCGGATCCCAACGCACGGATTATGCCGGTTGACGATCGAGAATCGGACGCGCGCTGCCAATGCGAAGCCGCTTTGCCGCGACTTCCTGCAGGTATTCAGGCATGCTCTCAACGCACGGCGGTGTGGAGAATCGAGAGGCTCGCGTACGTTTCCAGCACGAACGGCGATGCAGCCGAATCGGTGGGAGCCTATGGAGACGGTTTTCCTGAAGTGGACCGGACGAGCTCCCAGCGCAGCTTCCAGACCAGCAGCGCCGCCTCGACAACGATGCGCCGCGACAGCTTGGACGCTCCCGCGACGCGCTCAGTGAAAATGATGGGGACCTCGGTGACGCGCGCGCCGGAGCGCAGCGCGCGCCAGGTCGCCTCGATCGTGAACGCGTAGCCGTCGGAACGTAAGGTATCGATCGCGATGCTTTCCAGCGTAGCGGGTCGCCAGACTTTAAACCCACTCGTCAGGTCGGCGATCGGGACGCCGAGCGCGACGCGGGCGTAGGTCCCGCCCATGCGGCTCAGCACCCGCCGCCAAAGTGGCCAACCCTCCGTGCCCCCTCCCGGCACGTACCGCGAGCCGACAACCAGGTCGGCGTTTCGCGCCGCGGCGACCAGGCAAGGCAGCGCATTGGGATCGTGGGAGAAATCCGCATCCATTTGTGCGATGAGATCCGGGGCCATCGACATCGCGCATCGAAATCCGGCAATGTACGCCGGACCGAGACCTCCCTTACGGGAGCGGTGCATGACCTCGACTCTCCCAGGATTGGCGGATGCGAGGGCGTCCGCTAGGTCGCCGGTGCCGTCGGGGGAGCCATCGTCAACTACCAGAACACGGTATTGCGGTCCTTGCTCGAGCACGTCGAGCACGAGCGCTTCGATATTGGGGCGCTCGTTATACGTCGGGACGATAACGACGACCGAGGGCCGATCCGTGAGCGGTTCGATCACGGACCTCCGGGTTCGAGTTCCGAACTGGGAGCCGTCCCCTCTGCCACGAACCGAATGCGCGGCACGGTGGCGTAGTCGAACTCGCTCAGGCGATCCGGTCCAAGCTCTTGCAGGCGGTCGAGAGCCGCCTGACTCTCCGCGGCAAGCCGGCCGGTGTCGATGCCCAGGCAGACAGGCGCGAACTCTACGGTCTTGTCGATGCCATCGGTCAGGAGCAACAGAGCGCCCGTGTGATTGCCGCGTCGCGCGTGGAGAAATCCGACTCCAATCTGGAGGATGCCCTGATACAGGCGGCGGATAGTGCGGGTCTCGGCGTGCCACTCATGCTCGATCGCCTCGTGGCAGGCATAGTATTCACCGTCGTTGAATAGCCGTATGCCCTCGAGCAGCCCGGCCGGCGGCTTGCCGTCGCATGGCGTCCGGCTCTCCTCCAGGATCTCCCGCAGCACCGGATCGAGAAGCCGGCGCGTCGCGTCGATCCGAGCCACGTCTTCGCCCACACCCCCTTCCAGCATCAGCGGACCGGAATAGACGCCGGAGATGGCGCGCAAGAGGGCCGGCCAGGGAAGATCTCCTTCGCCGGGGGAGAGATGCCGGGACTCGGAATCATCTTCGCGGCGGTCACTGAGGTGGACGTCATAGACGCGCTCGCCCATCGCCGATAGCACCATGAATGGATTCGCGCCCGCCTCGCTGGCCTGAAACGGGTCGAACGCAAAACCCACGCGCTCGGCGCGCGGGTCGAACTCCTTCATGCTCTCGGAGAAGGCCAGGATATCGCGCACCGTCGCCAGCGCGCACCAGGAGACGTTTTCGATGGCGAGACGCAGTCCGGCGGCGGCGCAAGCTCCCCCGAGTTCGGCGGCGGCGTCGACGAAGTGTGGGTAGGCGGTCGGAGTTCGCATCTCCGTTCGCTTCGGCCCATGCCAGACGATCACCTTGGCCCCGAGTTGCTCCGCGCCGTCGATGGCGCGGGCGAACAGGGTGCGTCCCTCTCGCGCCCGTCTGACGTACGGAGAGAGGAGGGGATGAAGCTCCTGCCAGAGGTGGACCGCATGCACGCGGGAACCAGCGTCACGGCAACGCGCCGCGAGCTCTCGGATAAAACCTGTACCGTACTCGCCGGGTGTCTGGAGCATGATCTCCAGGTCAAACAGACCGGCGCGAGCGGCCGCTTCGGGAACGTTTTCGGTCGGGGTAGGGTAGAGTGCGCCGGTCGAGAGACCGAGTCGCAAGCGCGGCGGCTGCAGCATCCGCAAGGTTCCGCGACGTCCGCCGCGGGTTGCCGTTCGGGCCTCGGTCACTGAGCCGCGTCCTCCAGGTCGGGTCCGCCGGGTCCGTTGCCCGGGTGCGGTGGGCGATGGTACCATCCGGCCCGTGCCCCTCAGGCACATCCAGCGCCAACACCCGTGTCATTGCCAAGGGCTCCGCCGCATGACCGACGACGAGACCCTGTTTCGCACTCCCCGTTTGACCCGCCTCGAAATCCAGGGCTTCAAGAGCTTCCTCAATCGCACGGTTTTTGCATTCGAACCGGGAATCACCGGCGTCGTCGGACCGAACGGAAGCGGCAAGTCGAACGTCGCTGATGCGGTGCGCTGGGTGCTGGGCGAGCAGGGGCAGCACGCGCTGCGGGCCAAAAAGACCGAGGACGTCATCTTCAGCGGTGGCCAGGGCCGTGCTCCGGCCGGGATGGCCGAGGCGACACTGACCTTCGACAACGCCGACGGATGGATGCCGATCGAGTTCGCCGAAGTCTCGGTCACGCGCCGCGCGTTCCGCTCTGGCGAAAGCCAGTACCTGATCAACGGCCGGAAAGTGCGCCTCAAGGACGTAGCACTGCTCACCGCGGGCCTCGGCCAGAGTCACGTGGTGGTTGGACAAGGTCTCGTCGATGCGGCGTTGAGCCTGCGCGCCGAAGAACGCCGTGGCCTCTTCGAGCATGCCGCGGACTTGTCGGGACTACGCCTCAAGGTCGCGGAAGCAGAGCGGAACCTCGTCGAGACCGATGCCAATACCGCGCGTTTGAGTGATCTGCTAATCGAGCTGGAGCCGCGCTTGAAGACACTTGAACGTGCCGCGCGGCAGGCCAGGGAGTGGCAGACCCTGCGTGACCGCCTCCACGCTCTCCAGGGCGCCTACTATCGAGAGGCGCTTGAGGCGGCGAAAGCGGCGCTCGTCGCTGCCGAGAACGAAGCGGAGAGCGCGGCGCGGGCGGCCAGTGTCGCTCATGACGAAGTGGTCAAGCTGGCCGCGGCCGCTGAGCGCGCGTCCGGCCGTTTGACGGCCGCGCGCGAGCGACTGGCAAAGCATGACGAGCAACGAACGACGCTGGAAGAGCGGCTGCGGCGGCAAACCCACGAGCGTGACCTCGCCGCCGCCAGAATCGAGGCCCTGAGCAAGCGGCGCGCCGACATGGACGACGCCCGGGAGGGGCTTGACGAACGTGTCGAGACCGTCGCGGCGGACCTGGGGCGGCTCCAAACCGATTTGCGCGATCTGGAGCGGTCGACGCGAGAATCCCGCGAAGCCGCCGCGAGGCACAATCGGGAGGTGAGCGCCCGGCGCGAGGCGAGGGCGGTGGTCGAGGGGCGGCTTGCCGCGGCCTCTCGCGAGCTTGCCGAAAGTGAGAGACAAGACGTCGAGTTGACGCGGCAGCGCGCTGTCCTCGTCGAGCGCGGCGAAGCGCTCAGCGCTGAGCATGAGCGCGTGTGCGGCGCCATCGAGGATCGCGACAGACGAATCTCCGCTCTCGAGGCGGACGCCGCGGCTGCCGATACCGCCACGTCGACTGATGATCAACGGATCATCGCGTTAGACGGAAGAATCTGCGAGCTCATGGTGGATCTAGAGGCGGCAACGGGGCAGGCAGCCTCACTCCAGAGCGACGCGGAGCGGCTGCACCGTCGTCTCGCCGAAGCTACGACGCGGTTGCAGGTGCTCCGACGGTTGCACGAGAGTGGCGCCGGCTTGTATGGCGGCGTACGTGAAGTGCTCGCGGCGGGAGCTGACGGCCGGCTCGATGGGGTTCTTGGCGCCGTCGCGGAGCTGCTTGTGGTCCCGGCGACAGTTGAGGTTGCCGTCGAGGTCGCGTTGGGCAGTCGCCTTCAGGACATCGTCGTCGCCACCTGGGCAGACGCCGAGGTGGCGATCGCGCACTTGAGGCAGTCCGGCACCGGGCGAGCCACCTTTCAGCCACTTGATACCGTCCGCGCCGGCCGGCCCGCTCCACTCTCGACCGAGATTCAGCGACTACCGGGCGTTCTCGGCGTGGCGGCTGCACTGGTCACTGCTCGTCCGGATCTTGCTCCGGTCGTCGCCGCCCTCCTGGGACGGACCCTGGTGGTCGACAACCTTGCCACCGCGCGTACGGCGTTACGACAACTCGACCCGGGTTGGAACGTCGTGACGCTGACCGGTGACATTGCTCGCTCGGGTGGCTCGGTTACCGGCGGGTCCGCGACACGTGAAAGCGGCACCCTTGCCCGGGAACGCGAGCTACGGGAACTGCCTGACGCCATCGCCGCGCTCGAGAGCGATCTGGAAACAGAGCGCGTTCGGGCAGAAGAGGCCGCGGCCGTAGTCCGAGCCATCCTGGAGACCAGACGAAACGCTGAGAGTGAACGCGCGGCATTGCATGCCGCGGCCCAAGAGCGCCGCCAACAACGTGACCGGTTCGCGGGCTGGCTCGCCGAGTTGCGTGAAGAGCAGGATCGGTTTCAACGCCGCCGGGAAGATCTGCGTAACGAGCGCGAGCGAACGCTGGCTGGCCAGGAGGAGGTCGATCGAGAGAGCAGGCGAGTCGCGGAAGCAATGAGGCGGTTCACGCAAGTCCGCGAAGAATCCGCCGCGGAATTGTCGATCCACGTGGGGACCACGGCGGACTTGGAGCGTGCCGCGGCGGAGGAGGGAAGGCGGCTGGCTGGTCTGGAAGAACGCCTCCGCGGCGAGCGCCGTCGAGAGGCGGGACTTCGGTCTCAAGAACGTGCCCTGGCTGACGAATTAGCACTCCGCATCGAACGCGGTGCGGCACTCGATCGCGAGCGGGAGGCACTGGCGGCCGACCACGCGCGGCTCTCGAACGAGGTGGCGGCGAGCACCGACGCATTGACAACATTGACGGAAGAACGCGAGCCCATGCGGATGGAAGTGATGGGGGCGGAGATCGCCGCCGGCCGCATCGCCGAGTCGCATGAGGCGGCTCGCGTGGCGCAGGTCGAGCGCGACCGGGAGCGCGATCGCGTTGGGTTCGCGCTGGAGCGCGCCGCGCAGGAGCTGGATATCCTGCGGGAGCGCATCATCGACGACCTCGATCTTGCGGACGCGGACGACGTCCTGAATTGGGCGCCGAGCGCCATCACAACCGCTGCATCGGATCGAGAGGCGGAGATCGTTCGCCTGCGAGAGCGCCTACGGCGCGTGGGGTACGTCGGCGAGGATGCGGTCGCTGATTACGAACGAGAGAACGAGCGCCAGGCGTTCTTGCGCGAGCAGCTTGCCGACGTCGAGGGAGCTGCGGCAGCACTCCGTGACCTACTGGCCGACCTCCGGTCGACCATGCGGGCCCGCTTCGACGAAACCTTCGCGAAGGTCGCCGCGGCGTTTGCCGAGGCCTTTGCCACGCTCTTCGGTGGCGGCACCGCACAGCTGGTGCTGACGACCGGTGACAATGGCGCCGAGCCTGGCATTGACATCATCGCCCAGCCCCCGGGCAAGCGGTTGCAAAGCTTGGCACTTCTCTCGGGCGGCGAACGCGCCCTCACCGCGGCCGCTCTCCTCTTCGCGATCCTGAAGGTGAATCCCGTGCCGTTCTGCCTGCTGGACGAGGTCGACGCGGCACTCGACGAGGCGAATGTCGTCCGCTTTCGCGAGCGGCTGCGCGAGCTCGCGCGGCAGACCCAAATCATCGTCGTGACGCACAACCGAGGGACGATCGAGATCGCCGACACCCTCTACGGCGTCAGCATGGGCGCCGATGGCGTGTCGCAGGTGCTCTCCCTGCGGCTGAGCGAGTCGCTGCCGGCTGACTGATCCTTCTCGCCACAGACTTGGCAAATCGGCTTGGAGCCGTTACCCGGCCTGTAGGGGCGATGCCTGCATCGCCCGTGGTCCCAGCCGCCCTATGACGAGGCCGGAAACCCTGTTTCCAGACCGACAGCAATCCGGCGTATCGGACTGGGGACGCGCGCCGATCTTCCCGTCCTGACTATTCACAACTAGCGCTCTAGCCGGGGCTGGCCACCGAAAACGGTGTCAACGTACGCGGCGACGTCAGATCGCTCTTCGGTGCCGTCGAGGAGCATCGCCTCCAGCACGTCCACACTATCGGGGTGAATGTCATCCAACGCTTTCACGACAGGGCGCTCGTTGCGCGACGGGTGGGGGTCCGTGACGAACTCCCACATCGCATCGGTGAGCTCGTCCAGATCGACGTCAAAGCGGAAAAAAGGGTTCAGCTGCATATCAAACCTCTGGCACCTCTCAAAATGGACTGCGCCGGGACTGAGCACCGCTCGGAACGCGCTCCCAGGCGTGGTGACCCGCGCGGATCGCGTTCTGTCGCGCGACAGACTCCCGGTCGCGGAAAAGCCAGACAAGTATGGCGCCGGCAACGAAGCCTCCCACATGCGCCCAGAACGCGACCCCGCCGACGTCCGGCGCCCCTAGGGAGGCGAAGCCGCTGAAGAGCTGCAAGGCAAACCAGATGCCGATCATCACCCAAGCCGGCACCAGGATAACCTGACCGAAGTAGCCGAAGAAGACGAGCGCCCGCACCTTTCCGTGCGGAAAGAGGACGATGTAGGCGCCGAGAACACCGGAGATCGCCCCAGACGCTCCGATCAGAGGGAACGACGAGGACGCACTCA
>JAHWJF010000399.1 GCA_019348515.1 Chloroflexota bacterium
GCTTTCCTGGCGTCGGCCGGAACCCGCGCTCCGATGCTCTGGCCGACCAGTGCCGTGGCGGCGATGGAGAAGCCGAAGGCCGGCAGGAAGGCCAGCGACAGCGCGGTGAAGGTGATCTGCTGGGCGGCCAGGGCGTGGGTGCCGATCAGGGCCACGACGCTCAGCAGGAACATGAAGGCCCCGGCCGAGAGGACTTGCTCCATGGCCGCCGGCACGCCCAGCTTCAGCAGTTGGCGAGCGGTGACCACACGCGGCCGCCAGCCCCAGCTGCCACCCAGCGAGATCGCCTTGCGGCCACGGGCCATCATCAGCAGCATGTAGGCGGCCCCCAGGGAGCGACCGGAGGCAGCGCCCAGCGCGCTGCCGGCAACCCCCAGGGCGGGGAACCCGAAGTTCCCAAAGATGAGCACGTAGGCGACGATGATGTTGACGATGTTGGCCAATATCGCCGCCTGCAACGGGGTTCGACTGTCCCCGGCTCCACGCAGCACCGCCCCGCAGACAAAGGAGAGAAAGAGCGCGATGCTGGTGGCGGCGGTGATCTGTAGATAGGTGGTGGCCGCCGCCGTCACGTCAGGGTCGGCGCCGAAGAGCCCGATGATCGTCGGGGCGGCAATGAACATCCCGATCGAAACGGGCACCGCCAACAGGAGACCCCAGACGATAGCCTGGCGGGCGAGGCGATTGGCCCGCTCCTGCTGCCCGGCCCCGATCGCTTGGGAGACCAGCACCGTGGCCCCGATATCGATGGCCGACAGGATGGAGATGATGAAGAAGACCAACTCGAAGCCAATCCCCACCCCGGCCACGGCCGCAGCGCCGAGGCGAGCCACCATGAAGGTGTCGACCGCCCCCACCAGCGTCTGCAGCAGATTCTCCCCGATGATCGGCGTGGCCAGCGTCAGCACCCGCCGCTGCGTCATCGGCTCGATTGCGGCCGGCTCCAAGGGGATATCGGCCGCACTGGCTCCAGGCTCAGGTTCTTCAGCGCCGCTGGTCTGGCCGGCCTGAGCTACCACCTCGAGCTGGGTCATTGGCTCGGTCGAGATTGCTCCCTGGAATGATGGATCGTCCGAGCGGAGCGCGCCGTCGTTCCCAGCGATCACCGGCCCAAAAATGTTGTCAATCGCTTGTCGGTCCACGCGCTCCTCCGGTTCACTGCCCCATTATCAGGGAACGGCTCTATCACTCAATAGTCGTTCGGGGGGACCAGAATCGACATCGCACAAGAGGTATGACGCACGGGGACTTGGTTTGTGAGACGCCGCTGCCCCGATCGTCGCGACTCCTTGATTGAAGCTCCGTGCGGGTTTTTGCAGTCGCTTCACCGGCGTTGCCGTACCCTGAGGATAACTGCTCCTGGCACGACGGAAATGACCTCCCACGTAATCGCCGTTGGGCGGCTCCACCTCCATCATGGAGACTGGGCCCGGCGGTATCGAGCCCCGGCTCGCGAAGCTGTAATGGGGATCCGGCCGCGGGGCCAAGGGGTGCATGAAAGCGGCAGACAGCCGATGACCGAGGTCAGGACACGGTGGGGAAGGAGAGTTCGATGAGCTCGAGGGGGCTGTTGACCGTGCGCCGGGAGACGTCGGTCGATGCGGTACTCGCGGCGGACCTCGACGCAATGTTCGACGAAGGTGTGTCCTGGGACGCAGAGCAGGGCCAGCGCTTCCTCGCCCATCCCGATACTCTCCTCCTCGTCGCCCGCTGGAACGGCGAGGCGTGCGGGTTCCTCACCGCCTACCGGCTGCAGCGCTTCGACCGTCGCCCGGCTGAAATGTTGCTCTACGAGATCGGCGTCCAGGAGCCGTTCCAGCGGCGGGGGGCTGGCCGCGCGCTCGTCGAGGAAGCGAAGCGGTGGTCCGCTGGCGTAGGGGCTGACGAACTCTGGGTGATGACGGAGGACGACAACGTCCCGGCCCGCGCGCTCTACACCACAACCGGCGGCCGCGAGGAGCCGGGCTTCACGATGTTCGACTATGGCCTGGGACCGCGTTAGCCAAGTGACTGATAGCCGATGAGGTCGTCTCGAGACGCGCGGTGGGCTGCCTATGGGGCCGCTGTTTGGGCGTTTGCGTTTGCTGCGGTCAGCGTCCATTGGGCGGCGGGTGGCAAGGTCGGCATTCAGACGATCGCGGCGGACATTGCGAGAATCCCGCTCGCTAACGACCCGGTGGTTCTGTGGGCGACGGCAGGACTGAAGGTGCAGGCCGGTATGCTGGCGCTGGCGCTGATCCAGCCGTGGGGCCAATTGCTCCCGCGGAGAGTGCTAATCGCCGCGGCCTGGGCGGCAGGCTTGCTCCTGACGCTGTATGGCAGCGCGAATCTGGTCGACCACGGGCGGATGGTCACCGGATTGCGCGAGACGCCGGAGGTTCTGGGGGAGCAGGCGGTTCGCTGGCACCTGCTGCTGTGGGATCCGGTGTGGTTGCTCGGCGGTATCTTGTTCCTCACGGCGGCCCGACACCACAGCCGCAGGGTACGGGCGTAGCGGACGAGAGAGAGGTTTGCCGCTTATCGCGGTGGTCGCCGCCGATCACTCCAACCGGTTTATCGTGGCGCTGCCGTGCGACATGCTTTCTGCTCGTTCTGGGAAAAGAGCCTTGGGATTGTTCAGGCCGACTGAAACAGCTCGACCGGGTTGCCGGATGGGTCCTCGAGCAGGATCTGCTTGCCGCCATTGCCGGTCACAATTTCGTTGCGGAACCGGGCCCCTGCCTTCTGCAGATGCTCGACCACGGTCGCCAAGTCCGCGACCTCGATCCGGATGCGATTCCAGCCCCCAGGCGCGGGCAGATCTCCATTGGGCATGGCCTGCCCGGCACCACCGGCGCCGGGTCGGTTGAGCAAGAGCTGGAGATCCCCATGGGACACCATGGCGAATCCTGGTGCCGGGTGCATGTCCACCTGGAAGTCGAGGAGCTCGGTGTAGAACACGATTGCCGCGTCGACATCGGTCACAATGTAGCGAACACTCATCTTGCTCATGTCTTAGCTCCCCTCACGGTGTTTCTTCAGAGACGCCGAAGCGAGCGAGGTAGCCGAACCGGCCCCCATGGTGGCGCTCGTAGCGCAACCCCACTTCACGTGCCTGCTCACGCAGGTCATGGAGCGACACCATATGCGGATCCGGCTGCCCTTCCCCAACGACGAGCCGACCGCCCTGCTTCAGCACGCGACGCAACTCGCGAAGCGCCCGGTCCTTGCCTGGAACCTCGCCAAGGGTGGCGACCAGGTACGCAGCATCGAACGTCGCATCCGGATAGGGAAGCTCCTGCGCGTTCCCTGGAGTCGGGACAACATTGCGGACTCCGCCAGCGGCCGCCCGGCGCATCGTCTCCTCGAGCATCGCCGGCTGCAGATCGAGGATATCGAGTTGCCCTCCGGGTTCGAGGTGACCGGCGATGTCGAGGGTGTAGTACCCCGTACCCGGTCCAACTTCGAGCAACCGTTCCCCTGGTGCCGGAGCAAGGATGCGCAGCAGGTCGTCTCGCCTCAGGAACGGACGGGGCAGATCAAGGAAGACGCGCTGACCGAAGGGGCAGGCCGACGGATTACGCCGCGATTGCCACACCCATGTCGCCACACCACCTGCACCCAGGAGCAACGTTCCTAAGGCGATCGCTGTTCGTCGCTGGCCCATCGATCATTCCTCCTGCGTCAGGTATACGATCGCCGGTCCGGCGTCGGCGATCGGCGGCGTGAAGTTGGTGCTCCCGGCGCTCGGAACCGTCACCGTGGCGCCATCCGTCGTATCGCGGCTGTTGACGCTGAACCACTCGACCCTGTAGGCACCCGGTTCCAGGGTTACGGTGAACGAGTCGGCGGCCTCGCTCGGCTGGAGGACGAGGTACTCCTTGCCGGGGTTCGCCAGCACGTACCCGGTCGAACTGAGGTCGCCGCGCGGCTCCATCGCGACCAGGTTCATCCGCTCGGCGAAGCGGCG
>JAHWJF010000400.1 GCA_019348515.1 Chloroflexota bacterium
TTTTGAATGATCCGGCGCTGATGTCCGAACGCATGGCCGTCGTTACGGGAAGCTCGCCGGCAACGATGCAAATTCGTCGTCTGGTCGACCGCGATACATGCCGCCTCTTCGACAATGCCAGAGATGCCGAACGCTGGCTGCTTGCCGACTGAGGCCCTCTAACGACGCGATCAGCCGACCCGCAGCGTAGCAACCATTTACTCGGTCTCGCAGATCCAGCACGGCCTGCACGGCGTCCTCAGTCGACCAGAGATCGAGATTTGCATATCTAGAACTGATCAACCCGCCGTATGATGTAGTTGGTTACCTAACTGGTCGTTAACCCTGTGCCGCTAAATGATGCAACCGATGTTCCATCCTCGGTGAGAGGTCTGCCATGGTGGTCGAGCCGGCGAAAACCAAACAACTGCCGGAGGCAGGAAGTGTCAGCAGGTCACTCGTTTTGGCCGAACATCTGCGTCTGTTCCAGTTCACCGAGGAGGATCTGGCGGTCGCACAGAAGATGTGGACGATCTTTGAGCCCGAAGCTCGCTCGATCTCCGAAACACAGCTAGGGCAGTGGCATCTTTTTTTCGACGGTCGTACCGCTTCGACGGCAAAAGATATCGAAGAGGCCATCGAGTTCGGGATCGATTATCTGCGTAATCGTTACCGGGAGCCAGACCAGCTCAAATGGGTCCAGTCAGCAGAGCAAATGGTTGCTCGAGCCTTCGCCGCCAACGTGTCCCTTACCGCCATCCTCTCCATGAGTTGCGCGGGAGCATCGGAGACACTGGAAACCCTGTCACGATGCTATGACTGCTCGAAAGAGGAGCGTCAGCAGATCAACGGGGTGTTTTTCCGCCTGCGATCGCTCGAATGCGATATCTACGCCACGCTCTACACCGCGTACATGGAGTTCGACGCTAAGCACCAGCGCGATCATTTGGCCGACGATTTCCGGAACGGCATCGCCTTAACGGTCGAATCTGCAACGCTAGAGGGCGGCGAACTGCGCCAGCAAGCCGTCAGAAGCTCGAGCTCTGCGCGTGATGTGTTGGGGAAGACCGGCGAGGTTGCGTCGATTGCGGAGCAGTCGGCGGTGGCGATGCGAGAAGCGGCCCATACTGCCGCCGGCCTCATCCGGGCGATTGACGATGCGCGCGCCGAGGTCGAGGCCGCAGGCGAGATCGCGACACGGGCGTCGGCCCAAGCGGGTCAGGCCGTCGGCATGTCCGAAGCATTGAGTGATCACGCCAGATCGATCGAATCTGTCGTGAGCCTGATACGCGATATCGCCGGCCAGACAAACCTCTTGGCGTTGAATGCGACCATTGAGGCAGCACGCGCCGGCGATGCCGGCCGCGGTTTCGCGGTGGTGGCGCAAGAGGTCAAGAGCCTCGCCAGCCAGACCGCGCGCGCGACTGACGAAATCGCGGCAAAGATCGCGGCGATCCAGTGCGTGACGCGCTCGACGGTGGATATCAATGCTTCGATCAAAAGCATCGTCAACGAGGTTGAGGAAGCGGCCGACCGCATTCGTTGCGCGATGGAAGCGCAGGCGCGGACCGTCACCGCTATTACTGCCGCAGTCGATGAGACCGCGCTCGCCGCAGACTCAATGTCGGGCACTATCGCGGTGATCCGCGAGGACACCGAACTCGTCGCCATAGAAATTGACGGGGTCGGCGGAGGCTTCGACAAGTTGGATGATCGGCTCCGTAATCTCAAGAGCAGAGCTGGTGAGTTCGCTGCGAAAGTCGCTGCGTAGCCGAGCCGCCAAAAAGTTGCCCCCTCAGATGACGGCAGCAGCAGTGCGGCTTGATCACCTGCCCGGACATCAACGCTAGGCCGATCTTCCACCGTCACCAACTCTGCCGCGGAGTTCAAAGGGAGTAGAGATCTGCCGTCCCGATCAGGAGCCCGCGCGCCCAGGTTAATAACCTTTTAGAAGACTTGCGTTATTCCGTCATTCCCGTGGGGGGGGTGAAAGATGGATCCGAGTTACGACCCGCTGCTGGTCGTCTTGTCGGCCTTGACGAGCGTAGCCGGATCTTATGTTGGGCTGAGCCTGGCGTCGCGCCTCAAATGCACGACCGGTCGCCGCTATTGGATTTGGCTGCTGAGCGCCGCAGGGGCGATGGGTGCGGGTGCGATCTGGTCGATGCACTTCGTCGCGATGCTCGCCTTTCACCTCGGAACGATGGACGTCGGCTATGACCTGGGCCTGACCCTCCTCTCCCTCGTGATTGCGATTCTCTTTACCGGCGCGGGTATGTGGGTGGTGGCTCGGGCCGGGAGCCGATGGGTCGGCATCGCGGCGGCGGGCATCGTGATGGGGCTCGGCGTTGCGGCGATGCACTATACCGGAATGGTGGCGATGCGGATGGAGGCGCATGTCAGCTATGACCCGCTGCTCGTCGGAGCGTCCCTGCTGATCGCCGTTGCAGCGTCGGCCGCCGCACTCTGGCTCTCCTTCGACGTTCGTACCACCCGCTGGAGAGGCGGGGCGTCGCTCGTGATGGCGGCGGCCGTGCTGGGGATGCACTATACCGGCATGGCCGCCGCGAGCTACACGAGCGCCCATCACCGCACGGTTAGCGGGCCCACTTGGGAGGTTTCACCGGCCCTGCTTGGGGGTGGCGCCTTGGCAGTGACCCTTGTGTTGCTTCTGTTCGGGCTCAATTGGGCATTTGCCGACCAGCGGGCGCGCAAGAAGCTCGCAAAACTCGACACGGATGAAGCTCGCCTGCGCCTGACGCTCGATTCGGTCCCGCAGATGATCTGGTCAATGCGCACGGACGGTAGTGAGGAATATTACAACGCCCAGTGGCGCGAATTCACGGGCATTCCCTTTGGAGATGACGTCTCGGTTCGGCGGATTGATCTCGTTCATCCGGAGGATCGCGAGCGCGCACTGGCGAGCTGGCGCGAATGCGTGGCGAAACAGAGCCCATACGAGGCGGAATACCGGTTGCTGCACAAGAGCGGCGAGTATCGCTGGATCCTGAGTCTGGGGCGTCCGCACCTCGACCATAGTGGCCAGATCGCCCGCTGGTATGGGACCTGCACCGACATCCATGATCGGGTGGTAGCGCGGGAAGCACTTCGAGGCAGCGAAGAGCGCGCGAAGTTGATCCTCAATTCCCTGCCTCAGATCATCTGGAGCGCCGGCCCAGACGGACGCATCGACTTCGTGAGCGATTATTGGAGGAAATTCTGCGGTGCCTCGGACTCGGGAGATGAATGGATTGGAACTTTTCATCCCGATGATCAGGAAGGAGTCTGGGCCAATTGGCAGCACAGCATCAAGATGGCCGCTCCATACGAGGGGGAATTCCGAATACGCCACCGCAGCGGCGAGGATCGGTGGATGCTTGGCCGCGCGTTGCCGGAGCTCGACGCGACCGGCGAGGTCGTGCGCTGGTACGGCACCTGCATCGATGTGCATGAGCGCGTGGCGGCACAGCAGGCCCTCAACGAGAGCGAGGCTCTGAATCGCGGGATTATTGAAGCTGGTCCCGACTGCGTATCGATCCTCGATCTAGACGGAAACGTTGTCTTCTCGAACAAAGCTGCTTTGCGTGCGTACGGCCTCGAGGACGATGCTCTGTTGGTCGGACGGCCGTGGGGCCATCGACTTGACGAGGCGGCATTGGTGGAGAGGAACAATGCTCTGGCTGCTGCACAAGAGGGGGGGCTGGGACGACTTACGCTCCGCTTACTGAGTTCTACGGGGGAGTTGCACTGGTTTGAATCGCTCGTTGCTCCGGTGTTCGACGCCCAAGGCAAGCCGATCCGTTTCGTCGTGATTTCTCGGGACATAACGCATCAGAAAGCAATCGAGGATCAGGTACGTTGGACAGCAGCGCACGACCCGTTGACTAAGCTCCCGAATCGAGCCTTGTTCCAGCAGCGGCTGCAAGAAGCCATTGGACGGGCTGAGTCCGGCGGACGCGGTTTTGCCCT
>JAHWJF010000401.1 GCA_019348515.1 Chloroflexota bacterium
GAGCTCGGCAGCCATGGCGCGATCCGCACCCGCCTCTGGCGTCGCATCTTGTGCGGCAGCTGCAGAGGATAGGAGAACCTTCGCCGGAATGATGAGTGATGTCGAAAGGGGGGTGTTCATGCTTCGCTGCATTTCGTCTTCCTTTACTGATTCGTGGAGACGGGCGCGGGACCGTCCAGGTCCACCGTCGGGCGCGCCTGCCGTTCAAGCTCCGCTGACGTCAGCGGCAATTGGTTGTCAGCAATCCCTCATCCACCCTCCTTTCATGCCATGGGTCTCGAGAGCATCGAGGTCGTCACTGTGTCAAGTCCTCGACGACGCGATCAGCCGTGCGCCATGCCATCGCGGCGATCGTGAGCGTCGGATTCTGGCCGGCGCAGGAGTTGAACGTCGCGCCGCCAAGAACGAAGAGGTTCGGGGTGTCGTGGAGACGGCCGAATCCATCGCAGACGGAGGTTGCGGCGTCGCTTCCCATGCGGCAGCCACCGTAGTCGTGTGAACTGCCGACTCCCGTCCACGTCCGGCCCTTCCAGACTTCGTGGGCGCCCATCTCGGTGAGAATCTCCCCCATGCGATCCTGCAAGAAGTCGATCATGCGTAGCTCGTTGTCGCGCTGGCGGTAGGTGAAGCGCATGACCGGGAGCCCGATCCCGCTCGTGTCCCGCGCGACCGGATCGAGATCCATGTAATTGGAGGCGTAGGCAAGTGACTCTGGCTGAGCGCGGAGGAATGTCACTTTGTTCCAGTTGCGGAGGATCCACTCTTTGTAGGATCGACCCCACCCGGGCGCGCCAGGCGGTACGTTCTCTGAGGCTCCGATGGGATGGGTCTGGTTCTCCATGCCGATGGCGCCGCCACGAATGAAGCCGAGCCCCGTGTGGTCGAAGAAATCGGCGTTGTAGTCGTCGAGTGCCACCGCCTGCGGGGTGGGACCGGTGAAGCGATTGATTTCCTCGTCGAAGAGCGCCATCACCTCGACGTACTGATGGGTCATGAAGAACTTGCCGAGCAGCCCTTTTTCATTCCCTAGCCCGTCGGGAAATGTGTCCGACGCGGAGAGAAACAGCAGCCGGATATTCTCGGTGGTGTAGGCGGAGAGGAGAAAGGCTCGTGCTTCGATCCGCTCCAGTGTTCCCGCTGGGCCGATGTAATCGACGCTCTTCGCCTTCCCGGAGGCGTCCGTATTGACGCGCACCACGCGGGAGAATGGCCGGATATCGAGCCGCCCCGTTTCAACCGCCTTGGGAATCGTCGTCACTAGCGTGCTCGCCTTGGCGTCGTTGTAGCAGCCGTAACCGCTGCAGAATCCGCAATAGGTGCACGCTGGTCGGCCGTCGTAGGGAATCGAGTTGACGCCGGCGGGGACGTTGAACGGGTGTAATCCCAGACGGCGTGAGGCGTCCTTGAACCGTTCTCCCCAGCCAAAGGAGCGGAGAGGCGGCATGGGGAAGGGCGCGCTGCGATCAGCCTCCAGCGCATTGCCATGCTCGGTGTCGACCAGTTTGCCGTTCACGCGGTAGGCGCCGCCACTAACGCCGAGGGCGTATTCGGCTTTCGTGTAGTACGGCTCGAGATCCTCGTAGGTGAATGGCCAGTCGACCACGTCCGCATCAGGGGGAAGCGCCTCTTCACCGTATCGCTCGATCGTTGCCGAGCGGATCAGGAAATCGGTGGGGAAGAAGCGGCGCGCCCAGGCTCCCCAGTGGACCGATCCGCCGCCGACGCCGTTCATCATCTTTCCGAGGGAATAGTCGGCCGGTCGCGTCGGCGTTTCTTCATCAGGGCGAAGCGTCTGCAGCTCGGAGTTGAACTTGGCCCCCAGGGTGTTGCGCCGGTTGTACATGGTCATCTCATCGGGGGCGAAATCCTCCTTCGCCCAATGGGGACCCGCCTCCAGCCCGACGACGTCAAGCCCGGCCGAAGTCAGCACGTGCGCGGCGACGCCACCAGCGGCTCCCAGTCCAATGATGCACACATCCGGTCGACTGATGCCTCTTGCTCCGTTCATCTCATCCTCGTCCTCGCGCCTCATCGCGAATGTCGATGCCGAAGCGGTCGTCCGCCATCGTCGTCAGGGGGCGTGGGTGGATCGGTGCGCCGATTGCCTGCTCGTCGTGATGCCAGACGCGATGAATGCCGGGGTAGCCAAGTAGCCGCCAACCGACCAGATCACGGTTGCCACCATGGGCAGGGTCGCAAAACATTCCCTCTCGCGTGTGCCGGACGAGGAGCGGCAAGAATCCTGCCGGTACCCCTAGTTCCGTCAGTTCATCCCGTTCCATGACGGAAAGCATGGTGTCCTGCATCTCGGGTGGCAGGTCGGCAAACCTCGCGCCGTATCTCATCTGGCTGCCCGCCTCCAGGCTGGCGATGGCGCGACGATAGAGGTCCCCCAGGGATGCGTATGGTCCGGCCAGCGCGCGGTCGATATAGATGATCACGCGGGCCTCGATCGCCCCCGGTCCCAGCTCATCACTGGGGAAGATGCGGGCAGTCGCTGCCTCGATCGCCTCCGCGTCAGCTTCAGTGAAGAAGAGGAGCGGCTCACGCATCGTCGTTCGATCCTCCTGAGCTACTCACGTTCATTTACTGGCGCCGACAGCAGTTCAGGACGGAAGAGACGGCTATCCATGAGCGTCGGCTCACCGGATGGAAGGAGCGGTCGAAATTCCATCTGGTCGAGGACGTCCCGTTGCAGATCGACACCCGGGGCGATCTCGGTGAGCAGCAGTCCCTCCGCAGTGGCTTTGAAGACTGCCCGCTCGGTGACGTAGAGGATCTCCTGGCCGCGTCCGAGGCAGTACTGGGCATTGAAGGTGATCTGCTCGATTGTGTTGCGGAACTTACGGTGCCGGCCTTCACGCGCGATCCTCAGACACTGCTCGCTGACCGCGACGTCCAATCCGCCCGCCGTGAAGGTCGAGCAGAAGACCACCTTTTTCGCGTTCTGGGAGATATTCACAAAGCCGCCGGTGCCGATCAGCTTGTCGCCGAGCTTGCTGACGTTGACGTTGCCTGTCGCGTCGATCTCTCCGCAGCCGAGGCAGGAGACATCGAGACCGCCCCCGTCGTAGAAGTCGAACTGGTACGGTTGATCGACGAAAGCGGTTGGGTTGTGGGAGACGCCGAAAACGACCCCCTTCGCCGGGATGCCGCCGATGACGCCTTGCTCGACAGTCAGGGTGATCTGATCGGCGAACCCTTCTTCAGCGGCCACCGCGGCAACGCCATCGGCCATGCCGACGCCGAGGTTGACGATCGCCCCGGCAAATAGCTCCTGGTAAGCGCGGCGCGCGACCACCTTCCGCTCGGTTAGCGGCAAAGGCTGAACCCGATGCAGGGGCACCTTCACTTGACCGCTAAAAGCCGGGTTGTACTCGCCCTCGACCGTCTGCCATTGACCCGGGTGGATGACGATCGCGTCGACGAGGAAGCCGGGAACCGCGACCTGCTGGGCGGGGAGGCTCCCGGCAACCGCCAGCCGTTTGGCCTGCGCGATGACCTTGCCTCCGGCGTTATGGGTGGCCTGCGCGACGGCTAGAACCTCTAGCCGGGCGCCTTCCTCCTCGATGCTCAGGTTCCCTTCCTCATCGATGGTCGTGCCGCGGATGAAGGCGACGTCAATCGGGAAGGGGTGATAGAGGAGCCATTCGCGGCCGTGGATGGTGATCAGCTCCACCAGATCCTCGCGAGTGGCGCTGTTGAGCTTGCCGCCGTCGTAGCGTGGATCGACGAAGGTATGCAGTCCGACGTGGGTGATCAGACCCGGCCGGCCGGCAGCGACCTCGCGGAAGAGCTGAGCCATCACACCCTGGGGGAAGTTGTACGCTTCGAATCGGCCCGCCAACGCCATGCGACCCATCTCGGGGGCCAGCGCCGACTTGACCGCTCGCGCGGGAGGGAGCTAGGGTGCGGGGGGGTGGGTGGTGTGCCCG
>JAHWJF010000402.1 GCA_019348515.1 Chloroflexota bacterium
GATTTTTATTTCGTCCACTCCTACGTCGTCGAGCCGCACAACGGCGAGGACATCGTCGCGGTTACTCGTTACGGCGATGTCTTTCCCAGCATCGTCCGCCATCAGCGCGTCTGGGGCACGCAGTTTCACCCCGAGAAGAGCGGACCCGCTGGTCTTCGCCTGGTTGCGGGTTGGGTGGATGGCGTACGTGAAGTCGCCGGCGTGGAGCTGGTGAGCGTCCCGGCGTGATCCTGTATCCCGCGATCGACATCCGGGGCGGCCGTTGCGTCCGCTTGATCGAAGGGGATTTCAACCGCGCAACGTCATACGATGCCGACCCCTCCGCCGCGGCCCGCCGCTGGGTGGAGGCCGGCGCCGAGTGGCTGCATGTCGTCGATCTCGACGGTGCGGTCGAAGGCAGACCCATCAATCGCGACACAATCGCGAAGATCCGGGCCACGGTCGACGTTCCAATCCAGCTCGGCGGCGGGCTCCGGGAACTTACTGACCTCGATGCTGCGTTCGGCGCTGGTATCGATCGACTTGTCCTTGGCACCGTCGCCCTTCGCGACCCGGAGCTGGTCATCAGCGCCGTCGCCCGTTGGGGTGGCCGTATCGCCGTTGCCCTCGACGCCAGAAACGGCCGCCTGGCGACGGATGGGTGGCTCGGTCAGACCAATGCCCGCGCAGTCGAAGTGGCTGAGCGTCTTGCCCACGCGCGGGTGCGACATTTCATTTACACCGACATCAAACGCGACGGTACGCTCTCGGGCCCAAATCTGGAAGGGTTGAGTGAGCTTATCGAACGTGTGGACGCGGACATCATAGCCTCCGGCGGCATCGCGTCACTCGGCGATCTTGATGCCGTGGCGAACGTGGGCGCCTCCGGAGCGATCGTCGGCAGGGCGTTGTATGACGGACGCATCGACCTGAGGCAAGCGATATCGATGTTTCGCGCGGAGGAATAACCGTGTCAAGTGGGTCCCTAGCCGTTGCAAGTGACGGCATGCTCGATACCGGCCCGTACCGGCGAATCATCCCTTGCCTCGATGTTACCGGCGGCCGGGTTGTGAAGGGCATCGAATTTGTAAACCTGCGTGACGCGGGAGATCCCGTTTCGTTGGCCGCGTTCTACGACAGCGAAGGCGCGGACGAGCTCGTTTTCCTGGATATCACCGCATCCTCTGATAGCCGCCGTACGATGATCGAGGTCGTAGAGCGCACGGCCGATCAGGTGTTTATTCCCCTAACGGTCGGCGGTGGCGTGCGCTCCGTCAGCGACATCCGCGACCTGCTCACGGCGGGAGCGGATAAGGTCTCGATGAATACCGCCGCCATCAATGATCCGCAGCTCATCGACGGTGGAGCGCAGGTCTTTGGACGTCAGTGTATCGTCGTCGCCATCGATGCCCGCCGCGAGCACGATCGTGATGGCTGGGGCGTGTACACGCATGGCGGCCGCCACGCGAGCGGTCTTGACGCAGTCGAATGGGCAGCAGAAGCCGCGCGGCGCGGCGCCGGTGAGATCCTGCTCACCAGCATGGACCGCGACGGCACTCGCGATGGCTATGATCTGGCCCTCCTCGAGGCGGTCTCCGCGGCCGTGAATATTCCGGTCATTGCATCGGGTGGAGCCGGCAATCTCGACCACCTCGTCGAGGGATTGGCGCCGGGTCGTGCTGACGCGGCGCTCGCCGCGTCCATTTTCCATTTCGGCGAGTACCGCATTGCGGACGCTCGGGCGCATCTGGCGAGCCGGGGTATTCCGGTCCGGCAATCGCTGTCATGAGCCAAATGGGACCTCCAAGTGTGAGGTTCGACTCCGGCGGCCTGGTACCGGCAGTCGTTCAAGACGCGGTGTCCGGCGATGTTCTCATGCTGGCATACATGAACGACGAGGCACTTCGCCTCACTCAACAGACCGGCCGCACGCACTTCTGGAGCCGGAGTCGGGGTTCACTCTGGAGAAAGGGCGAAACATCAGGTCACGAGCAGATCGTCGACGAGATTCGTGTTAATTGCGAACAGAACAGTCTGCTGCTCCTGGTTCGGCAGGTTGAGGCGGTCTGCCATGCTGGCTATCCGACCTGCTTCTATCGACGGGCCAACCCGGATGGCTCGCTCACGGTGGTTCGCGACCGGGCGTTCGACCCGAGCGAGGTCTACAGCGGATTATCGCCCGCGAGTCAACCAGGAGAACCTGGTGAGATCGACGCGCTAGCGGAGGCGACGAGGCGGCAATTCGGCGCGTACGCCTACTTGCGCGATCACGATCTGACCGACGAGTCGTCAACATCCCGCTGCCTTCGTGATCACAGCCAGGATTTCCGATCTCGCATCGCGGCCGAGCTCTTGGAGCTCGCCGGTGTCCTCGATGGATCACATCGGCATTCCGACCGCGAACGGGACCTGCTTCTAGAATCATCTCAGGTCATCTATTGGACGCTCTTACAGGCACTACGGGATGGCCTGACCTGGAGCCGGTTGCGGCCGGATCGCGCGTTAACGACCGGGGAAGAGCAGATTCCGGTCTCTACGGTTACTCAGTTGCTTCGCGCGCAAGGCAGCCGTTGGTCCGTACTCGAGCAGCCCGACGCGGATATCGCGGCGTCCTTGCATGCGACTATTGCGCTGGTCGGGCAAGCGTGCGCAAGTGCCGGCCTATCCCCTCTCGCCGTCGTCGAGATCGACCTCGACGACTTGAATTCACGGCCGTACCTTGCCCCGTTCTTTCATCAAACGGTCGACCGACTCAGTTCCCACGGTCAGGATGGCGTGCAGGATGAGCTCTCCGACTGAACCAGCGGAACCAGCCGGTGACGTCCATTCCACGTGCACCGCACCGGCGACCGGTGGTGACCGCCTTTGGGCTCCGTGGAGAATGCGTTACGTCGCCGGCGGCGAACGGGAGGAGGGGTGCATCTTCTGCAACCGCCTTGCCGAAAAAGACGACGTTCAAAGTCTGGTGCTGCATCGAGGCGAAAATGCCTTCGTCATCATGAATCGGTACCCGTACAACACCGGGCACGTCATGATCGTGCCCAACACACATGTCTCCTCACCCGAAGATGCCGATCCCGAGGTGATCTCGGAGATGGCCGTGCTCCGCGGGCCGGTGCTCCGCGCGCTTCGCCGCACACTCTCCTCCGAAGGTTTCAATCTCGGTCTCAACGTCGGTTCGATTGCCGGGGCAGGGATCGCCGATCACCTCCACGAGCACGTTGTCCCTCGCTGGCTGGGGGACGCCAACTTCATGCCAATCCTCGCCTCGACGACGGTCATGCCCGAGCTGATCCCCGTGACATACGCCAAGCTTCGCGCCGAGCTCGACCGCGAATTCGGAATCGGCAGCCTGATCACCATCATCGTGGTATCAGAGAATCGGGAGACGGTCTTGGTCGAAGAAAGTGGTGGGCTGCCACGAGTCGCCGCCCGTGACGGCGAGCCGATCTGGCGCACCGCGCTTCGCGACGCCCATGAGCGCGGCGGGATGAATTCCGAAATCCTGGAGTGGTCCGGGGTGAGACTTGCGGACGCCGAACAACCGGCATTTCTCATGCAGTCGGGCTTTCCCGAGACCGATCAGCTTGCTCCAGGGAATCGGCTCATCACACTCGACGAGCTCTTCGCGGGACCAGATGCTGACTTTGCTCGCGCCACATTCGAACGATAAGGCGGACTCGAATTCCGTAGTCTCGGCAGTCCATCAGTCCTTCTTCCCCATCTCATCATCGATGCGCCAGCGGTTCACCTGCTTCCCGTCCCTATACTCACCATCATGGAACTGACGATCCGGCGAAAAGGCATCTGATTCACCATGCCTGGTGCTGAACTTCGGCATGACTCCTCGGACCGTCGGGGAAGAACGCTGAATTCGATCCTCGGAATTGCGTCGGAGGCGGTCAATGCCGCAACCGAGGTGTTGTTGCTGCCAAGTCTGATCCTAGCGTTCTTC
>JAHWJF010000403.1 GCA_019348515.1 Chloroflexota bacterium
CGTCCGCTCGAACTGGCCCATGTTCTCGGCGTTGATGCGGAAGTACGCCTGCAGGGGCACATCGATGTGGACTCCGGGCGGCACGTAGATGAACGACCCGCCGGACCAGACCGCGGAGTTGAGTGCGGCAAACTTGTTGTCGTTGTAAGGAATGATCGTTCCGAAGTACTTCTTGACCAGATCCGGGTGCTCCCGCAGACCGGAGTCCATGTCGAGAAAGAGTACGCCCTGCTTCTCGAGGTCTTCGCGCAGCGAGTGGTAGATGACTTCGCTTTCGTACTGGGCCCCGACACCGGCGAGGAACTTCCGCTCCGCCTCCGGAATGCCCAGCTTCTCGAAGGTGTTCTTGATGTACTCAGGAACCTCTTCCCACGTCTTGCCCTGCTTTTCGGCCGGGCGGATGTAGTAGAAGATGTCGTCGAAATCGATGCCAGCGAGATCAGCGCCCCAGTTCGGCATTGGGCGCTTCTGGAAGTGATCGAGCGCCTTCAGCCGAAAATCGCGCATCCAGTCCGGCTCGTCCTTCATCGCCGAAATTTCTTCGACGGTCGCACGGGTCAACCCCCGGCCACTCTTGAAGACGTAATCTTCCTCGTCGCGGAACCCGTACTGATATTCGCCAATGTCAATCTGTGGTGCGGCGACCATTGCCTTGTTTCTCCTTCGATCGGGTTGAATACCCGGTCGTCACTAACTGGCGCTCGCCTCAACGACGCGGGAGCGCAACCCTTCGTAACCTCTCGCTTCGAGCTCGTGGGCGAGCTCCGGGCCGCCGCTCTCGATGACCCGACCATCAGTCATGATGTGGACAAAATCGGGCTTGATGAAGTTGAGCAACCGCTGATAGTGCGTGATCAGCAACATCCCGACCTCCGGGCCGGAGAGATTGTTCACGCCTTCGGAAACCACCTTGAGGGCGTCGATGTCCAGCCCCGAGTCGGTCTCGTCGAGCACGGCCATCTTGGGCTCGAGCAGCGCCATCTGGAGAATTTCGGCGCGCTTCTTCTCGCCGCCGGAGAACCCCTCGTTCAGATACCGCGTCGCGAATGAGTCATCCATCTTCAGCAGTGCCATCTTCTCGCGCATCAGCCGCCGGAACTCGCGCGGCGTAATGCGCTGGGCGCTGCCACCCTCGGCCGCCGCCTCGTCCGCGCGCGCGTTCCGGACGTTCGTCACGGCCATCCGCAGGAAGTTGGCCATCGACACGCCGGGAATCACTGTCGGGTACTGGAACGCCAGGAAGAGCCCTTTGCGGGCACGCTCATCCGGCGACCACTCGAGGATGTCCTCGCCCTGGAAACGGATGCTGCCTTCAGTCACCTCATAGCGAGGATCGCCGGCGATGACATAGGCGAGGGTGCTCTTGCCGGAACCGTTTGGTCCCATCAGGGCGTGGATCTCGCCCTCATTGACGACGAGATTGACGCCTTTCAGAATTTCTTTGCCGTCGATCTCCGCATGGAGATTCTCGATCTCGAACATCGGCATTTTGACGGCCCCATTGCTTTCGCTCACTTTGCCTTGCTACCTCCCGTGCGTGGGTTGTTCGCCCACTCCCTTGCTGTGCCTCGCGGCGTTCGTCTGCGGCCGGTCACTCGCGCGGCCGCGGTCGTTCTCAATGCGCTCGGGTCTCTGCGCTCTTGCACCCCGGGCACACCCCAGCGAAAACCGTGTGATGGCTACTGACATCGAATCCGCTCTGCTCCGCGGCCACGTGGCGCGCGATCAAAGCCACCGGGACGTCCACATCCAGCAGAACCCCGCATTTCAGGCAGTGCACGTGGTCATGCCGTTCGACACGCCCGTCGTACCGGCTCGCCTGATCCGCGAACGTCAACTCCTGAATGAGACCGTGCGCCGCGAGTAAGTGGAGTGTCCGATAGACCGTGCCATACGCGATCCGGGGATCTCGCCGGCGAACGCGCTCGAAAATCTCGCCCGCGGTCAGATGCGAATCGGATTGCTGCACCTCTTCGAGGACTACCGAGCGCTGGGTTGTATTCCTGAATCGTTGTCCGGGCATTGCACCACACGATCGAAGATGAGAATGAGTCTTACTAACCTGTTCAAATCGTACCACGCGGGTCTGAATATATCCACCTCTGATTCGTGAAAAACCTAGTGCCCGCGACGTCTGCGGTCGCGCGTGATTCGAGAAGGCGAGACAATGGGATGAAGGTCGGCATGAGTGATTCGTCAGGGAGAGAATGTGGTGGCTACACGTTGGACGGTAGCGGTTACGCGTGAGATCCCCGAGGCGGGACTTCGGCCTTTGCGTGAGTCGGCAGCCGTCAAGATCTGGGAGCAGGAACTGCCCCCCAGCGAAGGCGAGCTGGACGCGCTGCTGCAGGGCTGTGACGGCGCCGTAACGCTGCTTACGGACCGCATCGATGGCTCGGTGCTGGACCGGCACCCACAACTGCGCGTGGTCTCCAATTTCGCGGTCGGTTATGACAACATCGATGTGCCCGCTGCCAGCGAGCGTGGCGTGCTCGTCTGCAACACCCCGGATGTGCTGACAAACGCGACGGCAGATCACACCTGGGCTCTTCTCCTCGCGGCGGCGCGGCGCATCCCGGAGTCGATCGCGTATGTCCGCGATGGCAAGTGGCGGACATGGGGACCAATGCTCCTGCTCGGGCAAGAGGTGAGCGGAGCAACAATCGGCATCGTAGGACTGGGACGAATTGGCAAAGAGGTAGCTAAGCGAGCACGCGGCTTCAATATGCGCGTCCTGGCCTTTGATCCCTTCGAGGACGCGGAGTTTGCCCGGGAGCATGATGTCTCTTACGTGCCACTCGAACAGTTGCTGGCGGAAGCCGACTTCGTCACCCTCCACGTCGCCCTGACTGCGGAGACCCAGCACTTGATCGGCGCGAACCAGCTCCAGCGCATGAAGGCCACCTCGATCCTGGTTAACGCCTCTCGCGGACCCGTTATTGACACGAGCGCACTTGTCGACGCCCTACGAGATGGCTCGATCCTTGGAGCAGCGCTCGATGTCACCGATCCGGAGCCGCTCCCCGCGGACCATCCGCTCGTCTCCATGCCCAACTGCATCGTCGTTCCCCACACCGCATCAGCGACCGTGCAGACCAGAAACTCGATGGCAGAGCTTGCCGCGCGGAATCTCCTCGCCGGACTCCGGGGGGAACGCCCTCCCGCCGCCGTGAATGCAGACGAGGTGCTGTAACCCGCCCGGAGTTGGCGAACTCGCGGCAAGACCACGACGTGGTCCCAGATCGCGGAGACCCACGGCGCGACGTCACGACCGTGATCGCCGCCGCCCCGGGTATACTCGGCATCGCGAGGCCGGCGCCGAATTGTCTGAGCCCGTACCGTTGTTACTACTAGAGGAAAGTGGCGTCCCATGTTCCGATGCAAATCATGTGGTTGGATTCACGACGGCGACGCGCCCCCCGATCTGTGTGTTTCGTGTGGTGTCACCGCGGACCGATTCCGCCCGATGGACGAGGCCGAGGTCGATGCGATCACCGGAGCACTATCGTCGTTCGGGGTCGCGAACCAGGGGTTTGACGATATTGAAGTCGACTACACGCGACGCATCCGGCTCCTCGCGTTCGTCGACGCGTCGTTCTACACAAACTTCGTCCAGCGTTCCGGTCCGCGGTTGCCGATCTACACGGGAGATCCGCAGTGGTTCCAGGACAACATCCCGTGCATGACGGCATGCCCCTCCCACACCGACATCTCCCGGTACATTGCGCTCATCGCCGACGGCCGATACGCCGACTCCTTCGAGCTCAATCGCGAGCACAACGTCTTCCCGGGGTGTCTTGGCCGCATGTGCGCCCGGCCCTGCGAGGATGCGTGCCGGCGCAAGGAGATCGACGCGCCGATCGGTATCTGCTACCTGAAGCGCGTCGCCGCCGACTACCGCGGCGAGACGCGGCGTGAGACTGCCCCGCCCTG
>JAHWJF010000404.1 GCA_019348515.1 Chloroflexota bacterium
GACCCAATGTCCTGGGACCGCTGGCCTAAATGCGGGGGGACCTGGGTCCCGTTTGTGTCCTTCGAGCCGACTTCTTCACGAGACCGAGGTTCCTGTTGCCGCCCCGCCGGGGATCTGCCGGGAGCAACTTGGGGGCAGGGGTGGGCAGGAAGAATTGGCCGCGCACCCGCGGGGCCTCGGAGGAGACCGTGCTCAGGTGGCCGAGTACGACGATACGGCACAGCTTCCAGGTCTACCGGGAACGTGACCCTTCAGGCCGCCCGGGCTTCGCCGAGGCGTGCGATCGCCTCGGTGATCCTGTTCCAGGCTCGCTGCGGCTCGGCGTTGTCCAGGCACGAACAGCCGGCCGAGGGGAAGCCCCAGACTCCGAATGGGACATGCCCGCTTATCGGTCCTGAAAACGACGAATGGGCCATCGGCGTGGAGCACGCCCTGTCCGGCATCGAGCCCAAGTTTGCGCAGCGCGATGCGTGCTTCTGCCTCAAGGATCGCGTAGAGGTAGTGCAAGAGCGCTTTCGCTGGGTTCGCGGCGCTTCGAGGAGATCCCGTGAGCCGCGATGTCCGCGCACCGAAGATACGCGAATGCTCCGGCAGCCGGTCCGTATCCTTCAGGGAACATCAAATGACTTCGCCCGTTTTGACTCCGAAGTCAGGAGGCTGAAGGGCGCCCACCATCCGTGATCGTTCCACGCGATAGTGCCGGCCCTGTTATTGGCCCATCCCGGCCTCGCGTGCCCGCACAATTGCCTGGGACCTGTCGGTTACCTGCAGCTTGTTGAAGATGCTGGAGATGTGGTTGCGCACCGTCTTGGGGCTCAGGAACAGGCGGGCGGCGATCTCGGCGTTGCTGTGCCCCCCCGCGATCAGGCCGAGGACGTCGCGCTCGCGCTCTGTCAGATCGGGGAACGACCGCGCCCGCGCGGCGGGCCCAGCATCGGAGAAGAACGCCATGAGTCGTTCGGCAATCGCGGGGCCGAAGAGCGCCTCGCCAGCCGTGACTGCGCGCACGACCCGCAGCAGTTCCTCCTCGTCCGCGCCCTTGACAACGTAGCCACGCGCGCCGGCTCGCATCGCGGCGAAGACCGAGTCGTCATCTTCGAGCATGGTCAGAACGACGACCGCGGTTCCGCTATTCTCGGCCAGGACGCGGCGCGTCGCCTCGATCCCGTTGGTACCCGGCATCTTAATGTCCATCAGCACCACGTCCGGACGAAGCGCCCTCACCTGAGCGATCGCCTCGTCCCCGGTAGCCGCTTCCCCTATCAGCGCGATGTCTGGCACGGAGTCCAGCAGCGCCCGGATGCCGTGGCGGAAGAGCGTGTGGTCGTCCGCGATCAGGACGCGTATCGGATCCATGCGTCGCTCCGCGTCAACTGCCATCGACCGCGATCGGCAGCTGGGCGCAGACCCTCGTGCCCCCACCGTCGGCCCGTTCCACGACGACCGTGCCGCCGAGCTCTGCCGCCCGCTCGCGCATCGAGGCGAGTCCCGCCCCCGCCCGGGCGCTCGGGTCCACGCCCCGCCCGTCGTCGACGATCTCCAGGCACAGCAGCCGCGGGGTGGATACGGAGTCTTGCCCTGCCTCACCAGACCCGCTGTCGCCACCTGGTTCGATGACCGAGAGTCGCACAACGCACGACACGGCACGGGCATGACGAGCTACGTTAGTCAGCGCTTCCAGAGTGATGCGGTACGCGGCGACCTCGGCCGCCGCAGGCAGGGACGGCAAGGGCTCGGGCGCCACGACGGATACGCTCAAGCCACCCTGGCTCAGGCGCGCCGCATGCTCGCGGATTGCCCCGACCAGGCCGAGCTCGTCAAGCGTCGGCGGCCGCAATGCATAGACAAGGCGCCGGATTTCGGCGACCGCGTCCTGCATCTGCTCCTTGACCTGGGTCAGCACCTCGACCGCCTCCGGCTCGTGGGCGACCAGGTTGCGGACTGCCGCGAGTTGCAGCGACATGCTCGCCAGCGCCGGCCCGAGGCCATCGTGCAGGTCGTGGCGGAGCCGCCGCCGCTCCTCCTCCCGCGCCGCCACCAGCCGCTCGCGCGACCGCCTCAGGTCGGCCGTGAGGCGCACCGCGTGGACCGCGACCCCCGCCTGGCGCGCCAGATCCTCGAGCAGCCGCTGGTCGGCCGGGGAGAGCGCGCCTTCTCCGGTCCGCGGCCCTAGGAGTAGCTCGCCGACTGGCTCCCCCTGGTATACCAGTGGCAGACGGATCGGATTCGCCACCGGCCGCCCGGTCGCCGCCGCGATCGCCATCCCATGCTCATGCCGCAACCCGATGGCCGCGTACGGCAATTTGAGCGAGTCGGCGATCGTCTGCACGACCGCCGGCAGGGTCTCGTCCGGGGCCAATGTCGCCTCCAGCCGCTCGCCCAGGAGTGACAGCACCCGGTAGGGCTGGTCGCGCTCCCCGTACATCAAGCGGTTCACGCCGGATTGCAAACGCTCGCGCACCGGCTGGAACAGCAGGGCAACGAGCCCGGACGCGAGCAGGGAGACGGCGAAGTGGTCTCTTGCGTTGAACACGGTGGTCAGATAGCCGACGACGAGAACGTAGACCCCCGCCACACCCGTGGTCAGGACGCCATACACGACCGTTCGATTGATGAGCACGTCAATGTCGTAAAGGCGGTAGCGGAGAATCGCGATCCCGGCAGCGACCGGGATGCCGGCGAAGGAGATCGCCACGCCGAGTTCCGTTATCGCGGCGGCTGTTGGACCGATAGCCGCGGCCGGGTACGTCAGCAGAACCATGAGAACCCAGCCGATGACGGCGGACGCGAGCCACTTCACCTGCTGCCTCTCGTCGCCCGCTGAGCGGCGAAGCCTCACCACCAGGCTCGCGCTCGCAGCGATGAGGATCGCCAGCCAGATCACGAGCGACGGACCGTCCAAGAGCTGGCTGATCGGACGAAGCGACGTGTTCGCCAGCGGATTGTCGACGCCGGGGATGCCCTTCAGCTCACCCGGGCGCACCGCAGTCAGGACCACCTCCAAGATTGCCCAGCCGGCGGTCAGCCAGACGACGGGACGCCAGCGCGGCGAGACGAGGCGACCGTCAGGGAAGAAGAGCGGCAGGACGGCGAGCAGCGAGACAAAGACCGGGATGGCGAGGAGGGTTTGGAGCCAGGCCAGGGCGAGCGCGCCCGGCAGCGATCCGGGTCGGGTCACGAGCCCGTAGACCGCGTACTCCGACGCGAGCACCGTCAGCGCGAAGGCTGCCGCGCCGGCGGCAAACAGCCAGCCAATCGGGTTGGTCGGCCGCCTCGAGGCGACCACGCCGCCCACCAGCCCGCTCGAAACCACCCCAATGGAGAGAAGCAAGACGTCCGGATCGGTTCGGTTGAGGCGGGCAAGCATCAGCGCGCCGGCCATCAGGACCACGCTCAGCGCACAGAGCGCCCACGCCACCCCGGTCGCCACCCGGCCCGCGAACGCGCCCGACCTCGGCCGGGGAAGAGCGATGCCGCCCGCGCTGATCAACATCCTGCCCCCCGCGTGGTTGACGGCAGCATCGGCCTCAAGCCGGCGTCCAGTCCTGGTGTCGCGTCGCCGCGAGTCGCATTCTACGCTCCCGAGTCCGGAGGCGGACACGATGCGAGCGAGCGCTTCGGCGGGGGGGCGGCGCCTGGGTGGAACCGCCGCCCCGGAGCAATCCAGTCCCGTCCCGTTCCAGATCAGTCCACCGTGAACGACTGGGCCATGCCCTCCACCAGGTGCGGCATGCCGCTCTCCGGGTCGGCGATGAAGCAGAGCGCCGCATAGCTGCCCGGCGCCAGGTCGTACTCGGTCAAGATCGACTGCTCGGGCGACATGATCGCCACGTAGCCGACCCAGACGCTTTCGGTCCACCAGCTCGGTGGGGGCGTCGGCGTTGCGCTCATGAAGGCGTCGACCATAGTTGACACGTCGTCCTGGG
>JAHWJF010000405.1 GCA_019348515.1 Chloroflexota bacterium
TCTCGTTCTCGATGATCTCTCACGCCGGCGCGGAGCCGGCCGGGCAGGCGACGGCGGTCGCGTTCGACTATGTGCATCTTCTCGGGGCGTCGCTCTGGGCCGGGGGGCTGCTCTTTCTCGTCGTCGCCCTGGGGTCAACCGTGCGCGACCTCACCGCTGCCGGGCGTCGCGTTGTCCTGGGCCGCGCGATCCCGCGCTTCTCGCTGCTGGCGTTCATCGCCTGGGGCGTGATGGGGTTAACTGGTCTCTACTCCGCATGGCTTCAAGTCGGCAACATCCCGGCGCTCACCCAAACCCCGTACGGGCAGACACTCATCCTGAAGCTACTCCTGATCGTGCCATTGCTTCTGCTTGGCGCAGTCAAGTTTGGCGTCGTGACTCGCAAGCTGCGCGGTGCGGCCACGGAGGAGCACGTGGAGGCCTGGGGCACCCACTTCGTGACCGCGTTGATCGCGGAAGCGGTCATCGTCATCTTGCTCCTCGGTGTCGTCGGCATGCTCATCGGGACGCCACCGGCGCGGCAGGTGCTGGAGCAGCAAGCGGGGAGCGTACGAATCGGTCTGGAAGCCGAGGGCCAGACGGGGACCCTGATCATCACGCCGGGCACCGCCGGTCCGAATCACTACCTACTCGAGCTCGGCAGCGGGCACGAAGCGCACCTGCGTAATCCGGCAGTGACCGACGCCACCCTCCGCTTCAATCTACCGGAGCGGCAGACCGGGCAAATCGACGTACCGCTGGTCAGCGCCTCCTCCGGCGGCTTTGAGGCTCAAGGCTCCGAGCTGGCATTTCCAGGTGATTGGCAGATGCAGGTTACGGTGCTGATGCCCGGGCAGCCCGATTGGGTTGTCTCGACAACGGTGCCCATCGCGGCCAGCGCCGCTCCGAACCAGATCCCGCAACCGCCGCCGCTCTTCGGGCTGGCGGGCATCGCCGCCCTGGTGCTGCTCGTTCTAGGCATCTCCGGCATCGCCTTCGCCCTGTTCGGCAGCACGCCTGTCTTCCGCAAGGAGGCCGCTGGCCTCGGCGCCGCGGCACTGGTCGCCGGGGCGGTGCTGCTCTTCCAGGCACGGCTGCCGGAAGAGACGGCGGCTTCGATCGCTGCGTCTCCAGGTCAGGCCGCGCTCGATCCGGCCGCGGTGGTGCGCGGCGAAGCGCTCTTTGCCCAGAACTGCACGCTGTGCCACGGCGCATCTGGTCGGGGCGATGGTCCCGGAGCCGCGTCGCTGGCCAGACCTCCGGCCGATCTCACATTCGGACACGCGCTGCCGCACAGCGACGAGGATTACGCCTATTGGATCGAGAACGGCATCGAAGGCACTGACATGCCGGCGTTTGGCGAGGAGCTGGACGAGGGGGAGATCCGCGATGTGATCTCCTACATCCGCAGCTTGCAGCAGTCGACACTGCTGGCACGTGACGCTCCCGGGCCGGAAGAATGCACGGTTGCCCCGAGAACGCTCGAAGAGTTTGAAACGCTTGCCGAGAACCCGGCTCCTGAGGAACCGCCGAACGCCTCCGAAACTGGCGGCGAGCCGGTGGACGAGGCAACGCGGGCCGCGGTGGCTGCCACCGCGCGAGAGCTTGTGGCCTGCTCGAACGCCGGCGACATCCTACGGCGACTGGCCCTCTACAGTGATGATCGGCTCCGTTTCGCCTATCCCGACGGGCCGACGCGGGCGCTCGAGATGATGGCCGAGTCGCCGCTGCCGCTATCGTTAGCGGAGCGCGTGGCGCTGGTCAGCGTTGATGATGTGCGGCGATTGGACGACGGCCGCGTTGGAGCGAGGGTGACGGTCGATAACCCGGCGAGTCACTCGCACGACCCTCAAGCGGCCGCGGCTGCCTCCCAACAGGAGGTGGCACGGCTTATCTTTGTCCAGGAAGCTGGACGCTGGCGGGTCGACGAGACCCGAAGAGAGGATACACAGACGAATGCCACCCCAACCGCAGGGCCAAGCGGCCCCTGAGCAAGGACACGCGGGCCGTCAGGAGCGACGGATTTCCGGCCGAGCGCAACGTAAGGTTGCGGCGGAACAAGCGGCGCGGCGCAAGCGACTCACCATCGTCGGCGGAGCGATCGCCGCGGCGCTCATCGTCGCGCTCGTCGCCTTCCTCGCGACCCGGCCACGGGAGGCCGGACCTCCCGTCCTTGCCGCCGAACCGATGTCCGACGCGATACCCGTCGTTGGCATGGCAATGGGTCCGGAGGACGCTCCAGTCACCGTTGTGGAGTGGGGAGACTACACCTGACCAGGTTGCCGAGAGTTCACCCGTGCGGTGAAACCCCAACTTGTTTCCGAGTACGTCGAGCCCGGCGCAGTCCGGTTCGAGTATCGCGATTACGCGTTCCGTGGGCCTGAAGCGGTACGCGCCGCGGAAGCCGCGGCCTGCGCGGCCGATCAAGGCGCCTACTGGCGGTATCACGACACCTTGTTCCTGAACCAGAGCGGCCCGAATAGTTTCAGTGATGCCCGGCTGAAGCAGATGGCCGAGACGTTGGGTCTCGATACTGAGGCATTCAATAGCTGCCTGGACAGCGGTGAAAAGCGTGAGGCCGTGGAGCAGTCGATCGCGGAGGCGCAGGCGCAGGGAATCGACAGCACCCCGACGCTCTTCGTCAACGGCACAGAGATTGCCGAATGGCATGACTTCAACGCGGTCAAGCAGGCAATCGACGCGGAGCTGGCGCAGGGTTGAGTGTCGGGCAGAGCGGTGTCCCAAGCCCGGTGAGAAACCACGAGCAGGCGTCCCGCGTCTCTGAAGAGGGTGTTCTGACGAAGGGGACCACCGGGCCTGTGCGGCAGAGCCCATGCAGGGTAAGATAACGACATAATGATCGCGAGCCACAGGGCTCGCGATTGTCCTGTTCAGCGCGCGTGAGCAACGCACGTGGGAGTTCGCAACGTGACGAGGAGACTCGCTCAACAATTCGTGGTCGCCGCGTTCGTCGTGGCTCTCTTGCTCGCACCCCTGGCGTCACTAGCGCCGACGGCGGCAACCCCAAACTCGGGGAACTTCCACTGGGCTCGCCAATCCAGCCAGTTCACGCTCCAGGTCGGCAGTAACCTCAGCGGGCCCTGGCAGAGCATCCTCAATAACGTCGTCTCTGACTGGAACAAAAACGAGACGGTGACGTTTAGGGTTGTCGGCGGAGGGACGAACCCACAGGAGTGCCGACCAAACATAGGACGAGTCGAGGTCTGCAACTGGCGGTATGGCACCCAGGAGGGGTGGTTGGGACTGACGCGGCTCTACTTCAACGCCGCTGGCGACCACATCGAATCGGCCACGGTGCAGATGAACGACTCATTCTTCGACACGGCGAGTGAATACAACGATGATGCCGCTCGCCGTCACACAATGTGTCACGAGATTGGCCATACAACCGGTCTCGACCACGTCGCCACCGATTCTTGCATGAATGACAGCCAGTTTGCCGTCTTCAACAATCTGGAGCCGATCAACAAGGACTTCAACCAACTCGAGCGCATCTATGGCCACAACGACTCTTCGTCGACTGTTGCCGGGGGACAGAAGAAGGAAAAGAACAAGAAAAAATCGGGCAAGAAAAACGGTAAGAAAAGCCGTAGGAATCAGGGTCGCATGACAGAGTCGGTGACCGTGGAAACCACCGCAGAAGGGCGCAAGGTGGTGACCTTCATTACCTATGCAGGGCAATAGTCGACGGCGGTCCCGCGGGTTTGCGTAATACCAAGTAGTGGAAGCCGGCCCCGGCGCCCCGAGAGTTCTCGCGGCGCCGGAGCGATTCTGTGCACGGAGTAGCGTATCGAGCAATGCGGCCGAATTATGCCAAATTGCTCGCCTACGGCCACGGAGGGCGGCTCATCACGTCGTGGCACAGAAGATGCGATAACAGTGGGGCCGGACGAGTGTCTATTGGAGGAGGTAT
>JAHWJF010000406.1 GCA_019348515.1 Chloroflexota bacterium
TGTTCGCGCCTGCAATTTCTCGTTGATAAGCTCCTGGAGTACCAGTCGGTTCGTGTAGCGATCGCCGTTGGTCTTGAACCGCGGGTCGCCCAACCACTCCTCGGTGCCCAGCAGCTGGCAGAACTGGTGCCAGCGCTTGTCACCCGTGGCGCCAAGGGTGAGGTATCCGTCCTTGGCCTTGAAAACGCCGTACGGCGCGTTGATCGGATGATGATTTCCTGCCGGCGGTGGCACGCCGCCGCCGTTGAGATAGCGAACCGCCTGAAACCCCATCGTCCCGACCATGGCCTCGAGCAGCGAGGTATTGACCATCTGACCGCATCCCGTCCGCTCTCGGGCCTGGAGCGCCGCGAGGACGCCGTACGCTCCGTAGAGACCGGTCAGAAGGTCAGCGATGGGAATGCCGACGCGCACCGGCTCATCCCCCTCGAAACCAGTTACGCTCATCAACCCTGAGAACCCCTGGATGATCTGATCGAGCCCAGGACGTCCGGCGAATGGTCCGTCGACGCCGAAACCGGAGATCGAGCAGAAGATGATCCGCGGGTTGCGCTCGCGCATCGTGGCGTAGCCGATGTTGAGGGCGTCCATCACACCGGGGCGAAAATTCTCGATGACGACATCGGCGGTGTCCGCCAGGCGGCGAAAGGCCTCCTGTCCCTCCGGACGCTTGATGTCGAGCGTGAGTGAGCGCTTGTTCCGGTTCGCCGAGAGGAAGAAGGCGCTGACGCCCTCGAAGAACGGTGGCCCCGCAGACCGTCCATCCTCGCCAACCCCCGGTTTCTCGATCTTGATGACGTCGGCGCCAAGATCACCCAGGAGCATCGCGCACGTTGGTCCCGCGAGATGGCGCCCAAGATCGAGCACGCGGACCCCAGCAATCGGCATCTGCTGAGGAGGCGTCTCGTCAGTCATCAACTGTTCTCCTCTCAATCAGTCTCATGGATTGCGTTCGGCGGTCCCATTATACGGCGGTGCCCACGTCTGAATGGCGCCGAAAGCGCACTCCTCTGGCGACGCGGCGCAACTAATCCGGCAATGGTGGACTGAAGTCAATGCACGTGCCGCCCACGTGGAACTGGCTATGCCATGACATCCTCAGCATCCGGCTCTATCGGTCCAGACCGCCATGTGTCCCACGATTCCGCTCTTCTCTGAAAAGAATCACGTGGTCCCTGGCCGCGAATCATGTCAACAGGTAACAAAGCGGGTATCCTCACACACAGTGTCTGTTGTATCCGGGGGGCGCCGCTTCGCGCTTCATCCGGGGGATCACGGGTGACGAGCGCGGTGGAGACCACTTTGCCCGGTTCGGCAGGAGCTGGGACCAGCAATGTTGATGAGCTGGCGCGGATCGTCGTCCGATGCATGGCATGTGAAGAGCGCTTCTCCGGCGCGGACGTCCTGACCAGTTGTCCAGCCTGTGGTGGTCTCCTCGACGTCGTCATCCCGACCAGACGCAAGCTCACGCCGGGCGAACTCGGAGTCGGCGTGCCCGCAGCCGGTCGGCACTCAGGCGTTTGGCGCTATTGGCCGCTGTTACCCGGCCTCCCTGAAGACGCACTCGTCAGCCGGTGGGAGGGGAATACGCCACTCTTCCGTGATATCCGTCTGACGCGGTACGCGGGTCTCGCCGATGGTCATCTCGAGCTGAAGCACGAGGGCCACAACCCAACCGCTTCGTTCAAGGATCGAGGCATGACCGTCGGCGTCAGCCATGCCAAGGCCGTTGGCGCGCGCATCGTGGCTTGCGCCTCGACCGGCAACACCTCGGCCTCGCTGGCCGCCTACGCGGCGGCGGCTGGCATTCCGGCACTGGTTCTCGTGCCTGAGGGAAAGATCTCTGCCGGCAAGTTGGCGCAAACGATCGCCTACGGTGCTCGCGTCGTCCAGGTTGAGGGTGACTTCGACGTCGCCCTTGCTCTCCTCCGGGAGCTGACGGCGGCTTACGACGTCTATCTCGTGAACTCCGTGAACCCCTTTCGTCTCGAGGGGCAAAAGACCATCATCTTTGAAATGATGGAACAGCGCGACTGGCAGGCTCCTGACTGGATCGTGCTGCCGGGTGGGAACCTCGGCAACACGTCGGCCTTTGGCAAGGCGCTTATCGAGTTGCACGCGGTTGGCCTCATCGACCGTCTGCCTCGATTGGCCGTGATCCAGGCGGCGGGCGCCGCACCGTTCGCGGCGTACCATGCCAGTGGCTTCGAGGAGTTCGCACCGGTTGAGGCTGAGACTGTGGCCACGGCAATCAAGATCGGCAACCCGGCATCGACAACGCGCGCCCGCAGGTCGATCGAGCTGACCAACGGGTGGGTGACGACGGTCAGCGACGACGAAATCCTGGAGGCCAAAGCCATCATCGACCGCTGTGGCATCGGCTGCGAGCCCGCGTCGGCCGCGTCGCTCGCGGGGCTACGCCGCCTGGTGCGGGACGGTATTGTTGGTGTACATGAGAGCGCGGTGACGCTCCTGACCGGACACATTCTGAAAGACACGGACGCGGTTGCCGCCTATCACTTCGACAACGTAGGCGGCGGTCCCAGGAGCGGAGCGAACCGGCCTATCCGCGTCGCAGCGGAGCTTTCCGCCCTGGAGCAGGCCCTCGCCGATGCGCTTCACCGTTAGGACCCCCGCCTCGTCCGCCAACCTCGGACCCGGGTTCGACGCTCTCGGTCTGGCGCTAGGGCTCTGGAACGAAGCGACGATCGACCCGGATGGCAACCCCGGTGAGATCATCTTGCAGGGCACAGAGGCACGGCTCCTGGAAGGCCGCGAGAATCTCGCGCTGACGGCGATGAAACGTTTGGCCGACGAGACGGACCGATCCCTCCCGCCCTTTTCGTTACAGGTGCGGACCGACGTGCCTGTGGCCCGGGGACTCGGGTCTTCCGCCGCGGCCCTCGTCGCCGGACTCGTCGCCGCCAATCAACTCCTCGGAACCTCGCTTTCCGCCGCTGACCTCTTCTCCCTCGCCTGGCAGATGGAAGGGCACGGCGACAACGTGGGAGCCGCCCTTTATGGCGGGGCGGTTCTCGCGGTACCAGAGGTGCCTGACCCGATTCAACTGCTCACCCACGGCCGCCTCGATCTCTGCGCGGTGATCTTTATTCCCCGCGCGACCGGGCTCACCCGCGCCGCAAGGGCCGCACTCCCACCAATGATTCCCCACGCAGATGCGGCATTCAATGTCGCCGCCGCTGGTGGTCTCGTTCTCGGCCTCCACACCGGCGACACGCGTCTTATTGCGGCGGGTATGCACGACCGTCTCCACGAGCCATACCGGGCGCGGCTCTTTCCCCACCTCGAAGTCATGAGCGCCGCCGCGCGAACCGCGGGGGCCCTGGGCGCGTGTCTCAGCGGCGCCGGCCCTTCTGTGCTGGCCTTGACCGAGCCCGCATGCACCCAGGCCATCGCCAACGCCTATCGCGGCGCCGCGGCCTCGATGGGGGTCGCCGGTGAGGTGAGACAACTCGCGGTTGCTCCCGTAGGTGCGGAGATCATCGACGGGTGTGGCCGGGTGACGCGCCCGGCCGGGTGAGCTCGAGCTTCGGCGAGGCAGCCCGGCATTATGTGACCCATAGAGAAGGGGGAGTCATGGAGCGTGATCCGTTCACCGTTCGACACCGGGACTTCGCGCGGAAACGAACGCGACGCCGGGTCATCCAGGACGCAGCGATCGTAGCGGGCTCCCTCGGAGCCGCGCCCTGGCTCCTACGCCCCAGAAGCACTGCGGCGCAGGATCTCGCCACGCCAATCGCGGTTCCTGGCTCCGGCGGTGAGATCGGCCGTCCCGAGTCAGTCCCCATTGACAACCTGATCGTCATCTTCCTCGAGAATCGCCCATTCGACCATCTTTATGGACTATTTCTAGGAGCGAATGGGCTCCTGTCTCCAGCAGCGCGCAT
>JAHWJF010000407.1 GCA_019348515.1 Chloroflexota bacterium
CCCGACCTGCGTGCCGTCCGCAAGGTTGATGACGCTGAGTCCCCGGATCTGTTTGCTATTCATGGGTAATTTCTCCCGGATATCGAAAGGATGGATCGGTAACGTCAAAGGAAAGCCATCGGACGGGGGCGTGGCCGCAAGTGCACACTCAGGGGTCATGACCACCGGCGGGCGTTTCGCCCCGGCCCCGAGTGACAGCGCGGCCATCCGGATCACGGCCAGGAGTGTGCTCTCCCCGATGCCGTTGGGCGCGGGCACGGTGCCCTGTCAACGGGGACAGGTCGGGTGCCGACTCCAGAATGATCTCATCGGAGCATATGCCGAAGAGCTGTCCCAGCTTGCGCAACTGGGGCACCTGCGGCATCCGCCGACCACTCTCCCAGAGGTAAACCGCCTGGGGTTGGACGCCCACGCGCAGCGCCAGTTCAAACTGGGTCCATCCCTGTTCTTGGCGCAGCGCTCGGATCGTCTTCATAGCGTGTCTCGTTTCACTGTCTTGAACTATAACAGTTTTACTAGTGATAATCAACTCATACAGCTGGTATAATTGTTGAGGATGTGATAGTCGCGCGGCGATTCCCACCTCTACATCGACGACAACGCTAGGAGCGACAGAATGAACAGACTAAATCTTGCCAAGCAGGACATGACGTTTGACTACGGGGATCGCAGCTTTGCCCTCCGTGCCTATAGCGACGATGGGGCTTGGCACAGCGTCATCATCGAGAACAAGACTCCGCTCCGGAACACCCTTCCGCCCACGGCCGATGCCACGAAATGCTTTGCCGCCGCCGTGGCGTTCGTGACGGCGGCGGTCGATGCCTCAAAGAGGTCCCCGGTCACGCAACGCTGAGACGATGCGTTCGTGCCTGAGTTATAAGGCGCCCGCATCACGGCATATGTGCCCACGTAGACGCGACACGCTGCGAAAGCGAGAGGAGTTGCATGATGGCGGATACCAAGGAGCAAGCGGCAGAAGCACAGCAGACGTTCTTCCGGGTCACGGATAACGTTCCAGAGGAGGCGTGGTACTGGGCCGCCCTGGGCTCGATCGGGGTCTCGGCGATGCTGAAGCTCGCCGGCAAGGACGACTGGGCAATCTTCGTCGGCCAATGGCCACCGACGTTCCTGCTCTTCGGCCTCTATCACCGCTTGGTCCGGCCCAGCCGCCGTTAGCCCCCCGGCCCGCGGCGACCGACCCTGCGCAGGTGTCGCGATCTACCATAACGTGGAAAGGATGCTGAGCCGATGGCACGCGTGGTCGTAAATGCCGTTGTCCAGACAACGGCGCAGAATGTGCGCCTGATCGTCTCGGTCAGTGGCGCTGATGATGGTCTCGCGCGCAGTGGGCTCGCGGCCGCGAGCTTCGATGTAGTATCGGTGGCGAGCGGAGAGGACCCCACCCCACGGCAGCAACTGATTGCGCAGGCGGTCGAAGGACCGGCTGGGGTCTACCAGCTTGTGCTGGAAGGGAATGACGAGCCATCGACGCTGGTGCCGCGGACAATCATCCTCGCCATTACCGTCAGTGGGGACACGGCGAGCGGCTGGGCGGACGATCGGGGACAGACCATTGCCATCGGCAGCACGCCGTAGCCCTCGCTGGCTCTCGCAAGAGCCCTGGCGCAATGTGGAGCGGTGCTGCCGTCCGACGATAACACGCGGATCAAAGCGTTGACCGGCATCGGCACCCACTTCGACGGATCCGGCTGCGCGGCAACTTACCCCGCGCGATATTCTCTTTACATTCGGTGGCTCGCCCCCTAGACTGCTGAGCACTTCACCATTGCGCACCGCGTCGAGGAGCCCGTCCACGGACGCGGGTCGCTTTGACCTCCCGGCCCACCTCAATGACGGCCCGTCCATCTCACCAGGCACTGCGGGCCTGTGGCACGTACGTCGGTTGGCACGATCAGTGCGATGGGGGTAGGCGTCTGCTCTTGTGGTCCCGGTCGCCGCCCGGTATTCCTCTCAGTGAACGCCTCACGATACCCCTTCGCAGATCTCCTCAGTCCCCCCCATTGCGCTGTCGGGACCACAGCGCAGAAGACGTGATCAGCCTTAGCGCTGCTCCTCACGGATCATGCACTCCACTGCCGCTCGAAGCCCCTGAAAGGTGCCGAGCGGACGATGTTCGCCATCAAGGGCTAGGTATCTGCCGGCTGGCGTCTTCTCGACCGAGCCGGTTGTCGGCACACCCGCGGCGACGATCGTGTAGATCGGAGGGAGTTGCCGAGGGATCCAGGTGATTGCCACCTGCTGCCCATCGATGAGATAGGTCCTGAGCATGCTGCTCCTCCCGCTTGGCGAGCAGGAGCCGTGACCGCTCGAGGGCGATCCAGGCCATCTAGCGGGCCTCGCCACCCACGCGCAACACCGCATCCGACTCCGCAAGGCGACGCAATGCGCATTGAACGGCGGCTTCAAGGCGAGCAGTGCGGGGCGGGGGGTGCATCATGTCCTTCAGGTGAGACAACAATCCTCAGACGACCCGGCGCAATGGTGGCCGTCTCCCCGTCTCTCGCATGGAGCGGACCACCAAGCGGGCCGATGGCACCCCCGAGGCAGGAATCCTGTTGTTTCTGTCGTGATGGGTGTAGATCGCCCCCAGCACCATCGCGCTCGACGATGGCAGCCATGTGCCGTCCTGGCACCCAGCCTCCACCGCCGCTCTCAGGAAAATTCAGCACCCATGCCATAGACGGCGCACGCTTTAATATGCGTACCCGCTCACTCACGGGCGCCAGCACGCGCGCAAGGGAATCACGTGCCCTGATACTGATACGATGCCGCTCTGTCTCCCAAACGGTTCGTGAGAATCGTGGGGATGGCCTGGTTAGCGATGCTTCGCTGACGCCACCTTGTAGTGCTCGGCGAGTGTCTCAATGACGGCTTGCCGAGAGGGGCCGTCAGCACTGCTCGGGACTTCCTCTTCCTGGGCATTGCGGTTGTTCCGGTCGCCATAGGCGTACACCCAGAACCAATGCGGTTCGGCCACACCGACCCGTGCCTGGAGCTTGATGTCCAGAAACTTGCCGTCCGCATCCGAAATATCCATCCCCACCCACGGCCCAGCCGGGTCGTCCGGGCCATGCCTGAGCTTGGCGGTCTCGCCCTCGGCATTCAGGTGGCTCCCGAACTGCTCAAACGCCTCTGTTGGCTGACCCAGCACCAGCTCGCGTGCCTTCTGGAACTCGTTGATATTGTGCTGCTCGCGATCGTGCTTTTCCTTAGCGGCGTCACGCTTCGCCTGATTTTTGTGGCTGACGATCGTGGAGATCTCTTTCATCCATGCATCCGGATCGGTCACCAGCGTCTCCTATCTCTTGGGTGATTGGCCCCTCAGTATAGGCGGCGCGAACGGGCCGTTCTCCGATTGCGAGGCCTGGTGGCTGCCCCCTGGACCGGATTCCCATCGGCAGACCCCACCGTGGGTACGACGATAAGCTCTCTCCGACACGATCGGTCAGACCCGACACCGTGGTCGGAGAGGTGTTCACCGCCATCTTCTGGGCGGAAGCGGCATCGTTCCGCCGGAGGCTGAGCCAGCCATTGAGATGAGCGGATCAGTCGCGACGCTGACCGCCATGCTCGCGACAGACCCTCCCGGCGTAGGCGATTCGGCGGGGTCGACGAAACAGACCACGTTTGGGCGGTGGCTATCGTTTCTGTCGAGATAGGTGTATGCTGCGCCCAGAAGCATCCCAATCGACGATGGGGACTCTACGCCGTCCTGGCACCACCACCGGAATTCTCGTAGGCGATTCGGGAGGACTATGACATGGACGGCCCACGCTTCGACACGCTGACCCGTTCTCTCACGGATGCCCGCTCCCGGCGCGGTGCGTTGGCCGCGCTGCTGGGCGGAACGCTCGGGGTGCTCGGGCTGG
>JAHWJF010000044.1 GCA_019348515.1 Chloroflexota bacterium
GGTGTCAACGGCGCAGCCACCTGGCCAGCCACGAGTCAGGCTGTGTCGACGAGTTGCTGGGCGTGGCGAGGGTTGTTCTTCTCGCCGGCGGTGAAGGGGTTTTCCCAGGCGACGTTGCCGTCGTGGAAACGCGCCGGCCGGAACGGCGCAAGGTCGAATCCCGGCTCTTGCCCGCTCAGGAGACCGGCGATGACTTTTCCGACGATTACGCCCCAGGAGAAGCCCCCACCGTTGAATCCGGCAGCGATCGTCAACCCCGGAGACGGCTCGTAGCGGCCGATGAGCGGCAGCCCATCAGCCGTGAAGCCCATGATCCCGGCCCAGCTCCGCACCACGCGCGCCTTGCCCTGCAACACGGGAAAGAGATCGCTCAGGCAGCGGGCAATACCGGCCAGGACGGGCAGGGTCACCTCTTCACGGTAGGTACCCAGACCCTCGTTGACGTCGAGCCGGCGGAAGCCGCCACAGACGATCTGCCCGCCCGGGGCCTGTCGCCCGTACTCTTTGTCGAAGTTCGTCCCGAAGGGGCAGGCGAGGAGCGGTGGCAGCGGCTGGGTGACCAGGATCTGGCCCCGCGCCGGAACGAGGGCGCCGCCGGGAAGATCGGGAAGGAGGCGAGGCGTCCAGGCGTTGGTGGCCAGCACCACGTCTTCGGCGAAGATCGTCTCGCCGCCGGCCACGACCCCCGTGACCCGGTCTCCTGACCGAGTCAGGCGCTCGACCGTCTCTCCGATGCGGATCTCCGCGCCCAGCCGGGCAGCGGCGTCGGCCATGCCGGTAACGAGCGCGAACGGCCAGAGGTGGCCGCGGTCCCGCGTGTAGGTCGCCGCCAGGATCCCGGGAGAAAGACCGGGCATGATGGAACGTGCCGTGTCGGGGTCGATCAACTCGACGTCGCTCCCAGCCTCGCGCTTGGGACCCACCACCTGTTCCGCGTACGCCAGTTGCTCCTGGGTGGTGATGACATCCATCCTCCCCGGAAGCCGGAGCTCGAAATCCGTGTCCAGTTCCTCGTGCAGGGTCTTCAGCAGACGGAGGTTGGCGGACGTGATGGCATAGACGGCGCGGATAGTCGCCGGGGATTCATGCATCCCCGAACCGGCCCCGGTGATCCCCGCGTTGCGTCCGGACGCGCCGGCGCAGATGCCGCGTCGCTCGAGCAGGAGCACCCGTTTCCCTGCCTCGGACAATCGCCAGGCGATCGACGTTCCGGTGACGCCGCCACCGACGACGATCGCGTCGGGCGACCGCCGAGCACCTGGCGCGGCCTGGATCATGATTCTTCCTCCGCTGGGCCTGCTGGGCATCATGGATCGACCCGGCCCTGTATACCATGCACGTCGCGACATCAAGGTCCGCGTGCTCGTCAGGCGTTGTGTTGTGGAGGCCGATATACTCCCTCACGTTCCCGCCCGCTGACTGTCGCCCGAACTCCGCCTCCTCGGACCGACCATGCGCAATCTCCTCGGCAGACTCCACGCCCGGCGCTTACCAGAGCTGCTTCGCATCGCGGATGCGTGGGGCGTGCCGCTCCATGTCGAGAGCAAGAGCGAGGTCGTTGGGGCGCTCTACCGGGCTATGACCGATCCACGTACCATGCGCGACGTCTGGGAGGGATTCGATCCGGCAGCGCGCGCGATGAGCGCCGCGCTGGCGGACGCGCCGGATGAGGCCAGCGCGCCAACCGTGGGCGAACTGGCGGCTCGTCTCGGCGTCGAGGTGGGAGCAGCCCGCGAAACCGCATTACGGCTCTACCGTGCCGGTATTCTCGCCCGTGATGGGGACGACGAGCCGCTGCCGATCGGCGCCGTCCCCCGTCTCCTGCTGCCGCGAGAGCTTGCGCTTCAAATCCGGCGAATTCAGGACGAGATGGCGGCCAACAATCTGGCGCAGGCTCCGCTTCGCGTCCTGATCGAGCTCCTCGATGACGCCGAGTTGGAGGGAGCAGCCCGAATCTGGGGTCTGCGCACGGTGCCGGGCGTGGGCCGCCGGCATGACCTGGCCGCCCGGCTGCTGCGACTCGTCAACGACCCCAGCCGTGTGGAGCGAGTAGTCCGTGGACGAGGTCGCGACGCCAGCGCGGTCTGGAAGAAGATGCAGGCCACGCCCGGACCAGTGCCACTGGCGGAAGTCGCGGCGGATACGGGGCTCGGCGGATCAGACTCGGTCACCGTCGCTCGCCTGCGTGCCGCGCTGTCCGAGCTCGAAGGAGCACTGCTCGTCTGGCACGCCTACCGTGGTGACGGGACGCGAACACTCTTTATTCCTCCCGAGATTCGCAGCCCGGGCGAATCGCCGGCCCCGACCCTCCAGCCACTCGTCGAAATCGAGCTCGAACCGCATCTGACGCCGCCGTGGCGTCACCCCGACGCGGTTGCCTGGGATCTGCTGACCCTCCTCCGCATCGTTTCCAATCATCAGGCGCCGGCGTGGGACGTGGCGGACGCCCCGCCGCGCTGGCTCCGGCGCGCAATAGCGCCGCGGCTCTGGTTCCGAGGTAAGGACGGCCCTCCCGTCGGGTATCTCGAGCTGCTGGGGGCCCTGGGATTGGCGGAGGGAATCCTGGCGACCGACGAGGACGCGCGGCCGCGGCGGATTGTCCCCAGCTCGCACGCCCGGGCCTGGCGCAGGAGAACGTTTGAGGCGCAGACCACCCAGCTCCGAGATCGCTGGCTCCGGCTGACGAGCTGGGTCGAGGGCGAGCCCGCGGGCGTGGTCGACGTCTGGGGAGCCGATTGGCGCGGGATGCGGTCCCGCCTGCTGACCGCGCTGGCCGATCCGGAAATCGGTGCGATCGGACAGAGATGGGTCACGCTGGAGAGCGTCACCTTGCGACTTGCCGCCCGGTATCCGATGCTCCTCGGTCCCTCGTTCATGGCCGCGACGGCACGGCTGGGGGGTGAGGCGGGGGCCGGCGCGAATGAAGAGGAGGCGCGTGCGGCGGCGCTGAGCGACGTCATCGCACTGGAGCTCGGCGGTCCTTTTGTCTGGTTTGGTCTCTCAGAAACCGTCGATAGTCCGGGCAAGCCGCGCGCCTTTCGCCTGACGCCGGCCGGGGCTGCTCTGGCTGCCCGGAAGACACCGCCCGCCGAGGATGATGCTGGCGCCGCTGTCGCGCCGCTGCTCGTCGATGCCTCAGGCGAGATCACGCTGCAAACACCGTCACCCGAGCGTGTCTGGGCACTCTCCGCGTTTACCGAACCCGTCGATCTGGGTCGACACAGCCATTACCGACTGACGCCCGGCTCGATCGGGGCTGCGCTCGCCGCTGGCATCGAGCGAGATCAGATTGTTGGCTTCCTGGAGCGGGGAGCCCGTCAGCCGCTGCCGGAAGGGCTGTCGGCGAACCTCGCGACCTGGGCTCGTGGCTACCGACGGGTCGGGTTGCGACGAGCGGTCATCCTCCGCCTTGACGATTTCGCCGAACGCCCGCGGCTGCTTCAAGTCTTGCATGACGCGAGCTGGGCAGCGGAGCCACTTGGGGATCTCGCGATTCTCGTTCCCCTCGGCCCTCTCCCCTCAGGAACGGATCGCGGCGAAGAAGAGCTAGTCGTCACGCTTCGTACCGCGGGGCACGACCCGCGCTGGACGACGAACCCCGATGACGGGTTCTTCAATCTCACTTCCACCGCACCGATTGACCGGGTTTCGCTTCCCGGAGACGATTGAGGGTCCCGCTTGTCCTCTCTCCGCCGGAGGGCCCAGAGCGGAGTAGGGTCGCAGGATCATAGTGGGTGTTCGTGGCGCACCGGTGGCGCGTACCATCACCGGATGCACGATAGGGTGAAACGCGAGGCAACAGAAACATCCGGCAGGGCACGCCGGAGCAATACGGCGAGCAATCTCTTTGCGTTGGCCGCGGTGGTATTTGGCGTTCTCGCGCTGATCCTCTACCTCAGAAACCCTGGTGGAGGCATCGCCCCGGTGCCAACCGCGGCGCCGGGTGGGAATCAGATCGTTAACGTCACGGACGCGTTGCGCGCCCAGGATCTCGACGTCCAGCAGCCTCCGGGGCTCTTCGTTCCTCGCGGCGCGCTCGATGTGCCCGGGCAGGGCATCGAGATCGATGGTGCGCCGGCGTTCATCTTTCTTTACCCTGATGAGGCCGCGGCGCGTGCCGATGCCGCGGGCGTCGATGCCAACGACGTTGTCCCGGAGCGACTGGCGGGCACCCCCACCCCAGAGGGGGAGCGCCGCATGACGCAGGGAAGCAACGTGATCGTGCTCGTCGTCGGCGGTAGCGCGGAGGCGTGGCAGAAGGTGGAAACCGCTGTTGCGAGTCTTGCCTGATCGACGCTGATGACCAACGATCCGGTGACTAGAACACTTCCAGTTCCTGAGGCGTCCGCGTTGGCGGATGACCCGGACGATACGGCAGTGGATCACGGCCGCGTCGGCTATGGCCGGCTCGGCCGCTTTTCTCCGCTGGTCTTAGGCGTGCTCTTGCTCCTCGTCGTGGCCGGAACCTGGTGGGTTCAGCGCGACGCTCGGCCCGGCGCGGCGCCCCTCGGACAGATCACCGGTGAACCCGCGCCGGACGTCACCTTGACGCTGCTTGACGGCAGCTCGCTACGGTTGGCCGACCTCCGTGGCGATGTTGTCGTACTCAATTTCTGGGCGTCGTGGTGCGCTCCGTGCCGCGAGGAGATGCCGGAGCTGCAGACGTACTGGGATGAGGCACAACGCAACGGGGAGCAGACCACCATCATCGGCGTTGGCGTGCGTACTGATGTCAACCAGGATGCCCGCGATTTCGTGGAAGCCGGCAGCTTCACCTATCCGATTGGCCGGGATACCGACACAGACCGGCCAGGGATTGGGCCAATCGAAGCCGCATTCGGTGTTCCCAGCGCCTACCCATCGACTGTCCTGATCGGCCCCGACGGGACCGTGAGCGGGTTCCATCTCGGGCCGTTGACGACGGAACGGCTGCGCTGGTTGGTGGACGAAGCACGGAAGGGGTCCGGCTAGACGGTGAGACCCATGCGGCGCAGGTTCTCAACTGATCGGACAGCCGCGGCGCGGCAAGCGTCATACTCCGGCCAGCCGCGTTCATCGAACTCGACCTCGGCGCTGATGGGACCGCTGTAGCGGGCCTCGTCGAGGATCGCGATCAGCCCCGTCATGTCGAGCTCACCGTCGCCGGGAGGCGGGAAGTTGAAGACGCCCTTGCCGCCGATCTTGTCCTTGAAATGGAAGTGGACCAGACGCGGCAGAGCGAAGTGTATGTCTGTCAGCGGGTCTGCCCCGGTGTAGTAGACGACATTGCCAGGATCGTAATTGAAGCCCAGCACCTCTGGCCGGTCGATTCGGTCCAGGATGGCGACGCCGGCCTCGGCGGTGGGAAGCATGTTGCTGTCGGTCTCCATGCCGATTTTCAGCCCGTGTCCCGCCGCCCGATCGCAGAGGGCCGCAACATTGGCGAAATACGCCTCGCGCTCCTCTTCGGTCGTGGCATCGCCGGTGTAGGTATTGACGATCTCCATACCGAGTGCCGCGGCAATGTCGATGGCCCGCGCGAACCGGTCGGCGCCCTCGTCGGTTTGCAATTGCGCGTGCCCGCTGAGGCTGACCGGCTTCAGGCCAAGATCCGCCAGTTTTTGCCCGATGCGGTCGATCTCCCGATCTGTGACCGTGTCAGGATCGATGTGCTCGAACCAGCCCTTGACGGCGCCAATCTCGCAGGCGCGATATCCGGCGTCGGCAAGGCCCTCCAGCGCCTGGTCGATCGTGTACGGCGCGAAGACAATCGTCGAACCGAGGACGACGCGTTCCATCGGAGCTCCTTCCTGCAAGTGCACGTGCACGTGATTGACTCGACTTCGGTGCATCGCCCGCATAGCGGACGCGGCGCATCGTACTGGAGATTTCCCGGTGAGGCCCACACGACAAAACCCCTCTCTCAGCGCACTGAGAGAGGGGTTGGAGGGGCGAACGTCCGCCCCGGTTTACACCATCATCGCCTCGCAGGCGATCCCGTCGTAGTTCGGGTCGATCTCTTGCACCAGCACCGGGTCCGCCGCCGTGGCGCCGAGGTTCTCGTAGGCAATCTGGGCGTCATACCAGGTCGCATATCGCGAGCAGAACCCGCCCCCGGTAGTAGCCGTATCCGTGGCTACAGGAGCCGACTCTGCGGCTGCCGGAGCCGACTCCGTGGGCGCCACGGCGTCAACTGGGATGTTCTCCGTTGCGGTACCGTCGGTGCTGGCGAGCGTGGTGGTCGTCATCGTCGTGGTGTCCGGCGCCGCCGGCCGGATGGGAACTCCGCCGATGAGGCCATCGCCGGCGCCCGCGATCACCGGCACGCCGCCACCCGGTTCCGGCACGTTTGGCGAGTAGACCGCACTCGGATCGCCGAGAACCTCGCTGGGGCGGCCACCGGTGTTGATGTCGCCGTAATAGATGTCATCACCCGCGCCCGAGACGATCGGCGCGCCATCGTCATTCGCAACCACGTACGCGCCGTCGGCGTTCACCGGATCGCCGGTCTGGGCGGCAACCGAGCCCAGCGACGCGGAGACGGCGAGCAAACCCGCCCCAATCAATGCCAGATAGTGCTGCAAGTGCAAATTCAAGGTATCTCTCCTGGGTGGCTCCCGGTCAACGCTTCCGCCGCAACGCGGACACCGTCGACCGCGGTGGTTGGCCCGTAACTCAACATAGTTGTTCACCGCCGCGTCGCGCAAGCTACGCGCCCGGTACACCGGTACCGGGAGGATACGGCGATCACAATCCAGGAACGCGCCACAAACTGACGCCGTTTCGGGACCTATCGTTCGCTCAGGTGGACACAGCGGCGAGAAACTCAACAAGCGCGGCATTGAACGCCTCGGGGGTTTCCCAGAACATTCCGTGTCCGACGTCAGGCAAGATGGTCAACCGCGATCCCAGAATAGCGGCCGCGATCTCCTGAGAAAAACGCGGTGGCGTCAGGATGTCTTCTTCTCCGGCAATGACGTGGGTAGGCACACCGATCCCGCCTAGCCGGTCGCGCGCATCGAACGAGACTACGGCGTCGCATTGGCGTGCAAACATCTCCGCCGTCTGCGGATAGGGATACGACTCGGCGCTCCGGCGCAGACCGGCTGTCTTCTCAGGGTCACGGAACCAGCGATAGGTGAAGACCCAGACCCAGGTGTTTCTGGCCCAGTCGAACGAGCCCATTGCGGAGAACAGCGACCTCCATTGCAGGATGACCTCGGCGAGCCAGGGATCAGTGTGCGGCCAGGAGCAGACGATCTGCAGGCTGCGCACCAGGTCGGGACGGGCAAGCGCCAACTCCTGGGCAATCGCCCCGCCCATCGACGCGCCGATGACATGGACCGGTCGCATCTCCAGGGCCTCGATCAACCCGGCGGCATCCGCGGCGAATCGACTGATCCCGTACGGGCTAAAGTCCTCGCCGGGGCCAGTCTCCCCGACGTCGCGGTTGTCGTAGGTGTAGACGCGGTAGCGCTCGGCGAGGGCAGGGACCTGCAGGTACCAGCTTCCGCGTGCCGCGCCGAGACCATTGATCATGACTACCGGTTCACCCGTCGTTGGCCCCGCGACGTCCCAGACAACCTCGAGGTCTCCAACTCGTGTCGTCGGCACTCTCTGCCTCCTCCTTGCGGCGACGAGTCCCGCGGCTCCCGGCGCCGAAGTTCATGGAAAAGCGCCGCCGGGTTCGATTCCCGGCGGCGCTTCGTCGCTCAACGGCTGAGAAGACTCAGCTTGTCGGCGTCGATTCTACGCCGAAGTCGGGCGGAACGATCGAGAAGTCGATCCAGTCGTCGACCAGCCATTGGCCATCCTGATTGCTGAAGATGAACAGGAGCGTCTCGGGCCCAGCGGGTGGCAGCAGCGGCTCGTTGAGCACGACGAATGCCGCGACCCGGCCGTCCGGCAGCGTCGATACGTCTGTCACCGTGATGAGCCGCACCAACACCTCCTCCGCGCGGGGCTCGGGCGTCGCGGCAATGCGGGTTCTGGCAAGCTCGCGGTTCTCCTCGTCGATCGTCAAGCCCCAATACGCGCGCTGCACGCCATTCTCAGTCATCAGTCCGGCGGCTCGTGGAATATCGCCGGCGTTGAAGCAGGCGAGAACGTGGCGGGCAGCCTCCTTGATCGAGATCGCTGTCTCAGGATCGGCGACCTCACCGAGCGGAGGCGTGATCTGGGTCAGCGCCGGGGCCGGCACCCCCTCGCCTTCGATGTCCAGGATCGCCGCGATGTCCTCGTAGGCCCGTGGCTCAGCCACGCACTCCTCAGGAGCGACAAGCCGCGGGTTTTCGGTGTCAACTGCTTCCGGGGTGGTCTCTTGAGCAAGAGCTGACCCGGTCACCAGCATCGCCGCGATCGGCACCATCGCCAGTGCTCGCCATCGTCGCATCTCGGATTTCCTCCCGGCCCGCGGAGCGGGTCGTCTGTGTACGTACAGCCACTATAGCGCCCCGACCATGCCTAGGCGCCGGCCCTATGGGTATCTACGGAGCACAAGCCATGCCGGTCTTCATGACATAGTGTGACCGGAAACGACGTCGGTTAGCTGGCACCATCGCTCAGGCGGTAGCACCTCAGTAGAGCAGGTGTTTGTCCAGCACGGGGGCCAACTGGCCGAGCTCGCCGGCAAGATAATGCCCGAGATTACGCACAAACAGCTCGGCGATCTTGGCGTTTTCGGTGACGACCGTGCTCGCCGAGTGGGGATTAATCAGGACATTCGGCGTGTCCCAGAACGGCGAATCGGGAGGGAGCGGCTCTTCCCGGAAGACATCGAGCGCGGCGAACGCGATGCGGCTGTCACGCAGGCCGCACAACAGCGCATCGTCGTCGACGATCGCACCCCGACCGACGTTCACAAAGACCGCGCCAGGTTTGAGCGCGGCGAGCTCGGCCTCTCCCAGGAGGTCTTCCGTCTCCGGGGTGAGCGGCGCACAGACGACCAGGCAGTCCGCCTCCCTAAGCATCTCGTGCAGCTCGCCACGACCGTAGAGCCGGTCGACTCCCAGCGTCTCCGCGCGGGTGGGATTGCTATCCCGGCCCATGGCGACGACCCGCATCCGGAAGGCGCGCGCGATGCGGCCGATTTCCCGGCCAATGCGGCCGGGCCCAATGATGGCCATCGTCTGCCCGACGAGCTCGACGCCTGCGAAGCGGTTCCACTGGTGCATCCGCTGCTCGTTCTGAAGGCGGCCAAGCTCCTTGGTGTGGAAGAGCAACGCGGCGAAGACGAATTCCGCCAGCGGCTGGGCATGGATGCCGCTCGCGGTGGTGACGATGAGATCGGCATCCTGCAAACCGAGACGTTTGACGAGGGGGCCTGCGCCGGCCGACGTCGTCTGCACCCAGCGTAGCTTGGGCGCCAGGTCGAGGAGCGGGTAGCGCTCGTGCTGGGGAAAGTCGAAGAGGATCTCGGCCCGGTGCAGCAGCCGATGCCACTCCCGCTCCTGAGCCGGATCGCGCCGCCAGTCGGGATCGCCATGATCCGCGACGTAGCGAATTGCCGGCATCAGATCGGGACGGTAGATGAGCTCGAGGCGATCCGGGAATGCGCTCCTGATCCGCTCGACATGTTCGGGCTCCAGTGGCGATGTCATCATCGCCACCACCCGGGCGTCTGCCGCTGACGCGCCGCTCACGATTGGTACACCAGCGCATGCAGGGCACGAGCAAGAACCTCCGTGCCGGCGGCCGCATCCCGCGCCGAGGTGAATTCATCCGGGCTGTGACTGATTCCCTCCTGAGAGCGCACAAAAATCATGGCGATCCTGGCGATCTCGGCGAACTGCATGGCGTCATGGACCGCGCCGGAGGACATCACCATCGCCGGCACCCCTCCCTCCGCTGCCGCGGCCGCGATGATCGATACCAGCTCCGGGTCGGACGCCACGGGCAGCCGGTCACTGTCGACGCGCACGGTCAGCGTCAGACCTCGTCGTTCCGCCACCTCATGCATCAGCGCCTCATGCCGGGTCAGCAGTGTCTCGCGCTGCGCAACGTCCGGCGATCTCGCGTCGACGGTAAAGGCGACCTGGCGCGGAATGACGGCCCGCTCGTTCGGGGAGACATTGACGCGGCCAACCGTGGTGACACAGGGCCGGCCCATGCGGTGCGCCGTGTCGATCACGCCACTGATGATCTCAGCCGCTCCGGCCATGGGATCGCGGCGGAGATCCATCGGCGTGGTGCCCGCGTGGTTTGCCGCGCCTTCCAGAGTGACCAGATATTGCCGGTAGCCGGTGATCCGCTCGACGATGCCGACCGGGACGTCTTCCTGCTCAAGGAATGGGCCCTGCTCGATGTGAAGCTCGACGAACGTGTCGATGTCGTCGCGCCGCGCGTCCGCGATGCGGGTTGGATCGAGTCCCGCATCGCGCATCGCCTCCGCGATCGTGACTCCATCGTAGCCACGCAGCCGCCGCGGCTCCTCGGGGACGATTCGCCCGACGATCGCCCGGGATCCCCAGAAATTCGCGGTTGGGAAACGTGACGCCTCCTCCTCCACCAGCGAGACGACGCCGATGGTCCGCTCCGGCTGCCCGTGGCGCTCGCGCAGCGCTGCCGCCGCCGCGATCCCGGCCACCACGCCAAGGGCGCCGTCGAACCGGCCACCGGGGTTCTGACTGTCGATGTGCGAGCCGGTGACGATGATGGAGTGCTGGGGATTGCTTCCGTCAAGATATCCCCATACGTTGCCGACCGCGTCTCGCTCGACCCGGAGGCCCGCCTCCTCCATCCAGGCGGCCACCTGATCCTGGGCAGCGACCCACTCCGGGCTGTAAACGAGCCGAGCCACGCCGGTCTCACCATGGGCGCCGTACTGGGCAAGCTCCTGAATGTAGCTCTCGACGCGCTGGGGATCGATCCAGCGCTCGTTATCCTCCGCCATCATGTCGTGTCTCCATACCCGCGCTTCAGGAACCTGCCGGATCCGGGAGCGGCCGCGACGCGGTCATCACCCTTCCGGGTGTCGTCGAAGATCGTTTCCCCTCGTCGCACGGTGCGCACGACGCGGCCGGTGATCTCCTTGCCTTCGTACGGCGTCCACTTCTGCTTGTGCAGCACGTCGTCGACGGTCACTGTCCAGGTCGCGGCGGGATCGAGCAGGGTGATGTCCGCGTCGGCCCCGACGGCAAGGTTCCCCTTGCGTGGGAACAGGCCGAACAGACGTGCCGGATTGCCTGCCATCATTGCCACGAACCGCTCTAGCGGCAAGCCTCGTTTGACGACCGCCTCGGAAAAGAAGGACGGCAGCAACGTCTGTACGCCGGCGAGCCCCAGCGGCGCCTGAAAGATATCCTCGCGTCCGGCGCGCTTGCTTTCGATCGTGTAGGGACAGTGGTCGGAGGTGATGAGGTCGATCGTGCCGTCGAAGACGTACTCCCAGATGGCGTCGACCTCGGCCTGCTCGCGCAGGGCCGGCGCACACCGCGCGAAACCTCCCAGGCGAACGAGGTCGTCGGTGTTGAGCATCAGATACTGCGGGCAGGTTTCGGCGGTGACCCGAACCCCGCGCGCTTTCGCCTCCCGGATCAACCGCAGCGCGCCCGCCGAGGCGACATGACAGATGTGGACCTGACACCCGGTCTCCGCCGCCAGCAACAGCGCAGTATTGACGGCAATGGTTTCGACGAGGGGTGGCCGCGATTCCGCGTGCGCGAGTGGGTCTGTGCGGCCGGCCTCCCGCATGCGGTTCAGTCCATCCGCCAGCAGTTGGTGGTCCTCGGCGTGGAGTCCATAGGGCAGATCGAGCCGCGCCGCCTCACGCATGACCCACATCAGCTGCCCGTGATCGACGGCCGGAAAGAATGGCGACGATGACGCCATGAACGATTTGAATGCGGCCGCGCCTTCACCAGCCATCCCCGCCAGGTCGCACGCGGTCTGCCCGGGCAGTCCGATCGCTCCGGCCCACAGGGCCATGTCCACGATGGCGTTCTGCTCGACGAGCCGTCGTTTCTCTCTGAAGTGCTCGGCGGTCGTGGTCGTCGGGTGTGCCTGCGGCATCTCCACGACGGTGGTGAGACCCCCGGCGGCCGCGCCCGCGCCGCCCGAGGCAAACCCTTCCAGCATGCGGGGATCGGGTTCTTCAAAGTGCGTGTGGGCGTCAATGCCGCCAGGTAAGAGCCATAGACCGGAGGCGTCGATCCGCTCGCCGGCTTGCCAGGTGCTGGCGTCGAGCGTCAGCGCGGCGATCCGCTCGCCCACGATGACGACGTCCGCCGTGAAGACCCCGCCTTCGATGACGATTGTCCCGTTCTCGATGATGACGTCGGCGCGTGCCATGCGATGCGCTTCCCTGCCCGACTGATCCCACGACGTTCGCCGCCGTACGATACCCGGCCCGGAGTGAGGAGCCAACCGGGTGCGCGGCTTTTGGCTGGACGGTGACCGTACACTTCAACTTACAATTACTGATTCCGCGACTTGCAGCTGGAATCGAACACGCTTGCGCCGCACCCCAATCGCGGGCGCGCGTTTGATGTCTGAAGGGATGAGGTCGTGTCCAACGAAACGAGAGTTTTCCTGATCGATCCGAAGGAGATCGACCGCTATGCCCGCGCGATCGC
>JAHWJF010000045.1 GCA_019348515.1 Chloroflexota bacterium
TGCGCCGGCCGCGCGCAAGCGCTCGATCGACTCCCAGAACGCATCCTCTTCGACGGCAGTGTGGACCGCGACCCACCCCGGGTCCGCAAGTGGCACGATCGTCGGCGCTTTCAGCCCTGGAACGACCGCACGGATGGCGGGTAGGGCGGATTCCGGCGCGTTCATCATCAGGTATTTGTAGCGTTTTGCAGCCTGTACGGCCGCGATCCGCATCATCAGGCGATCGATATTGGCGCGCTTGGACGGGTCTGCCATGGCCGCGGGGTGTGCGGCCAGAACCGCCTCTGACTCCAGGATAGTCGCAATCGGCCGGAGGTCATTCAGGAGCAGCGTCGATCCGGTAGCCGTCAGCTCGACAATCGCGTCCGCCAGGCCGAGAGACGGGGCTACCTCGACCGAACCGCTGATGGTGATGATCTCCGGTTCACCCCCGAGGTCGTGGAAGTAGCGGCGGGCCGAGCCTGGATACGACGTCGCGATGCGGGCGTTGAGAAGCTGCTCGGGTTCCGTAAATGGGGCGTCGCGTAACGTCGCCACCACGAGCTCACAATAGCCGAACCCTAGCGGCACGAGCTCTTCAACAGCGACGGCCTCTTCGTGGATGAGATTGCGGCCGACGATGCCCAGATCAACAGTGCCGAGACCGATATAGCCGGGAATGTCATCGTCGCGTCCGTAGAGGATAGAGAGCGGGAAGTTGCGGCAGTGGGAAAAGAGACGCTGCCCGTAGCTCTCGAACTGGAGGCCGATCGCGTGGAGTAGGTCAAGGGTGTCCTGCGTCAAGCGACCAGAGCGCTGGACCGCCAGCTTCAACGGCAGATCGCCGGTCGGGGAGAGACCGAGCGTCTGCGTGAAGCCCGTCGTTGCTTGGGGCATCGTAATTCCAGAACCTCCACTGAGCATCAGATGGCCATGACTTGGACCACCGGAAACCAGTAGCACGCCATGTCGCTATTGCACAAGCAAGGAAATGCTAGAGCCCGTGGACCGAGCATGCGTTTACTCGACCGGTTTGGCCATCCGGACATGGTCGGGCCGATACCCTAGTCGATCATAGAACGCGATGGCACCGTGGTTTTCCGCGAAAACGTCGAGGACGACTTCGCGACAGGAACGGTCACGTGCCCAGCGCTCGACGTAGTCCATCAGGGCGCGCCCAATTCCCTTGCCCTCGACTTCGGCCGCGACGACCATCACGTCGACGTAGGCCCGGGGATGGCCGGTGAAGTAGTCCACGTCGGGATGGACGGAGACGAGCCCACACGGCTCACTCGCTACCGTCGCGACGAATGCTTCGGCGCCCGGTTCAGACAGCAGCCTGCCGCTTCCTAGATCGAAGAAGAATTGGTCAAGTGCGGCCGGATCCCGGGGCGACGCCGTCCGGCCGGGACGGATGCGAGGCGCCACGCGTTCCAGAAATGGTTGGTCTTCAATTCGGAAGGGTCGGATCTCGATTTCCTCTTGATTCGGCTCAGACGGCATCCTGCCGCTCCCGGCTGCCCGCGGTATCCATCCGGCGGCGTTGTTCGTTCGCTTGCGTGCTTTTCTCGCCGGTACGCGATGTCTGAACGCGCTCGTAGATGAGCCGAAGGCCATTCAGTGTCAGATACGGGTCGAAATGGTCGAAAAGAGGAGAGCGACCGAGAAATAGCCCCGCGAGTCCGCCCGTGACGATCACCTGGGCGTCTGTGCCAAGTTCGGCGCGGGTGCGACCGATCATGCCCTCCAGCATCGCTAGATGCCCGGCCACGAGTCCGGACCTCAGTTGGTCGGCCGTGTTACGGCCAATGACCGCGTCTGGCATGCGAAGCTCGACGTTGAAGAGCTGCGCGGCGTTTCCGGCTAGCGCCTTCAGTGACGTCCCGACGCCCGCGGCGATAGCGCCGCCCTTATACGCCCCGTCACGGCCGATAACATCGAAGGTCGTGGCGGTGCCGAGGTCGATGATGATCGCCGGACCACCATACCGAGAGTAGGCGGCAACGCAATCGACGATGCGATCTGCGCCCAGTTGCTTTGGCTCATCGACGTCGAGGTCAAGGCCGACATCGAGATCTCCCGAGACGATGACGGGATCGATGCGCAGCCTGCCGCGGCTCATCTCGACCAGCCAGGTTGTCACGCTCGGTACAACGCTGGAGATGATCGCGCCATCGACGTCATGCAGCCCATGACCGTCGGAGGCCAGCAGCGCAGCTAGCAAAGCAAACCACTCGTCGGGCATTCGATCGCGCTCGGTCGAGAGCCGGTATGACGAGGTCAGCTCACCCGAGGCGCCGAAGAGGCCAAACGAGGTGTTCGAATTACCGACCTCCGCGGCGAGGAGCATGAGGTCCCTCCGACAATGTCGTGATGCTTCACGCTGGCAGAGTGCTCAAACAAGTAACCGGCGCAGTTCATCTTCCTGATCTTGATGCGCCACGGCGATGATGTCATCGCCAGGGAGCAACTCTGTGCCAGGGTTCGGGACGATGAGGTTTGCTCCTCGGGCGATGGCGGTGATCGCGGTGTTGGGGGGGAGCTCGATCTCCGCGATTGCACGGTGAGCGACCGCGGACTTCTCGGAAACCTTGGCATCAACGATGGCCAGATCCTCGTGAAAGCTCAAGAGATGGACAAATGCGCGCTCGGGAATCGCCTGCTCGATCAGGTTGAGGATGTAGTTGGTCTGACTGACGGTAACGTCAACTCCGAGGACGCGGAACAAGTGCTCGTTCTTGGGATTGTTGACGCGGGCGATAGTGCGGGCGACGCGGAACTTCTCTCGCGCCACCTGGCAGATCACGAGATTGTCCTCGTCTTCGCCGGTCACCGCGACGACGACGTTAGCACGCGGGGCGCCGGCCGCGGCCAACGTTGCGGCCTCGGCTCCGTCCCCGGTGATCGCCACGGCGCCAATCACATCATTGATTTCAGCGGCGCGCTCTGGGTTGCGCTCGATGAGTAGCACCTCATGTCCCTCCGACAGGAGGTGCTGCGCAAGGTAGTAACCGACCTTTCCGCCTCCTGCAACAATGATGTACACGACTAGCTGGTCCCTCTGCGGACCGCGTCTCGATCGCTTGCCGCCCGCATCACGTGGTCGAGGACGATCGCGGAGATTGTGGTCGTCGGGCAGACGGTGGTGAGACCGAGGCGTCGATAGGTGTCCTCCCGGACGGGATCATAGATGCGGCAGACGACCTCGGGCACCTCGAAGATCAGCCGCGCCACCTGCGACGCCATTATGTTGCGATTGTCCCCGTTGGTAACGGCAATGAACGCGTCGGCGTCTTCAATACCCGCACGGCGCAGCACATCCTCGTCAATCCCGGTGCCAATCACCGTTTCGCCGCCGAATCCGGCCGGCAGTCTGCGAAATGCGCGACTATCTGTGTCGATCACCGAGACCATGTTTCCCGACTGGTCGAGCAGTCCGGCGATACGGGCGCCAACCCGGCCACAGCCCATGATGACAGCTTTCATCGTTCCGCTCCGGAATATGGTTCCCGAGCAGGGGCAATGCGGATCACCAGGACCTCACAGGGCGCGTGGAGCAGCACATGCTCGATTGTCTCGCCGAGTGTCGGGCGACCGTGCTTACGATGGATTGCCGCAGTCATGATGATCGCATCCGCATTGCGCTCGATGGCCTCATCAACGATCGCCGGGCCTACAGCCCGCGCTTGCAAAAGCTCGGACACGATGTGAGTGGTCCGGGCTGGCAGTGTTCGGCGAGCCGCACTCTCGGCGTGCCGCAACGCGCGTTCGCCGGCGTCGACGTCCGTAGGTAGCTCCGCGTCAAGCGGCATTGACTGAGGAACCTCGACCACGAACAGAAAGGTCACCGTGGCGCCGTCTCCGCTCAAGAGGTCCGGGAGGATGTTCAGGACACGATCGTCAATTGCCGAACCGGCAATCGGCACAACTAGGCGCTCGAATCCGCCGTGCATCCCGTTCCTCTGCTCCTGAGTGCCCCCGCGCGGCCGCCATCCGGAGCGACGCGGAAGTATGGTCTGGTCCCGACGTACGCGCAACGGTCACTGTGACCGGTCTGACGCGTTGAAAGGCCGGGGTACAATTGGCATCGAGTATTTTGCAGAAGAGTTCGTGATCTCGCGCCGCCCCCTGGCGGAGAAATGGATGGACCGCATGCAGGACCAGGACGACGCCCTTAACATCAAAGTTATTTTGCTCGGTGTAGGTGGCGCTGCCACGGCGGCGCTGCTGCTCGCGCTTGCCCGCCGTAAGGATGAGACGACGCCGGAAGCCCGAGTTGAGGATATCGAGGCGCGTACCGAGGACGTGGTTGCCGACGTCAAGCGAGAAACCAAGAAGGCGGCCAAGGCCGCTAAGAAGAAGCGGAAAGAGATGGCCACCGCCGCTGAGGAAACGGGACAGCGTGTCGCTACCGCAGGGCGGGACGCGACGGCACATCTCGAATTCGATGCCAAGGCTGCCGAACGAGATCTCAAGGCGGCGGCGTGGGACGCCCAGCAGGAGGCGAAGGAGGCAGAGAGCCGACTGCGGGCCGCCGGCCACCGTGTGGTCGACGACGCGACGCAGCTGGCGTCACGGTTTGGCGCGGAAGCGCGCAACCTGGCCGGCGAAGGGAAGGAAAAGATCGCGCAGCTGCGCCACCGCGAAGAGACCGAGCATGCGGTTGAAGATGAGGTGGAGCGGCTTCGTGCTGAGGTCGAGGATCTGAAGGAGCAACTCGCCAAAGCTGGAAAGCGGATGGAGAAGGATTATCGCGGGCTTACGTCACGGTTCGCCGGGAAGAGCGGGCCGCTCGCGGAAGTGATGGCGTCTCAGGCGACATCGGCGGCACTGGAGCAGATCGAGCGCTCGCTGCGAGCCAAGGCCCCGGCGCTCCTCGCGGCCCGGAACCGCGCTCAGGTCATGGACATCCTCCAAAAGGAGCTCGGGCCAACCGTGCGCGACACGGCGGTGCAGGCGGCCGTCGCCGCACTTGGAAAATGGGAGTCCGGTCGACTTGCGGGAGATGCCGCGAACACGGCTCGAGACCGCGCGCGGCAGGCGGCGGAAGACGCACGGGACGTGGCACGCGAGATCGGTGACGCGGCCCGTGAACGGGCGGGGCATGCGGCAGAAGAAGCCTCCGTCGCCGCAGCGGACGCCGCTCACGATGCGGAGTCGATTCACGCGAACGGAAAGCGCCGCTTATGGTGGGGCTCCAAAGACGCGGGTGACGCACCTGCTGCCGCGGCGGAGGTGGCAGTCGTTGAGTCCGTGGTAGCAGCCAAAACCGACGAGCCCGAGGAAGAGGGACATCGAGGCAAGGCTGGACTTTTCTGGAGCGGGGCCGGTATCGGTCTGGCGCTCTACGCGCTGCTTGACGAGGAACGGCGCGACAAGGTCCTGCGATTTGCCAACGAGGCCTCGGTTCAGGTGCAGGAGCTCGTACGGGACTTGCAGGGGTACGACGACGAGTTCTAGAAGCTGACGGCGCGCCGCCTTCAAGAGCTCCCAGCTGGCGGCTCATAGGAGACGGCGCGCCCCAGCGTAATGGTCGCTGTAGTAATCCGAGTCGAGCGTCGAGATGATTACACCGGTCTGCTCGTTCTCGGCATGGATGAACTCATTGCCCCTGATAAAGATTCCGCAGTGAGAGAGTCCGCGCTCGAATGTGTTTTTGAAGAAGACAATGTCGCCGGCTTGCCATTCACCCTGGCGAACGGAGTGACCGAACTGCCATTGCTCGTCCACACCTCGAGTGATATCCATACCGGTTGCTTTCTGGTAGACGTACCAGGTGAAACCGGAGCAGTCGAACCCTTTGGGTGAGGCGCCACCCCAAACGTATCGGGATCCCTTGTATTTCTGAGCCACCCGAACAACTTCGTTGCCACTCGCGCTGGCGGCTTCCTTTGACTTTCCCTTTTTCCCGTGTTTTCGCTTCTTCTTTTTTGCGGCCTCCGCACTATCTGAGATTCGCGCACCAACAGACATGCCGATCACAAACACCGCCGCACATACCGCTTGGCGCCGATCCAGAAGTCGGCCTTTGCCTCTCTGAAGTAGCTGCTCTTCCCGCAGACCGTGAACCATCGCTCCTCCTTCCGAGCGTTCGGAACGGGGAAATCCTGACGCTCATACGGGCAGTAACGCGAAACGGGGAGCTGGGGTATCGGGCGGGAAGCGTGGGGCAAAGAAAACAGTACTGATTGGTGTCCCCAACCGCAAGAGCCGGGAAGTCACAGCATCCGCTCGGACGCGGCGTTCACGAGCGGGTACGGTACAATCCCGCCGCGCATCGGCGCGATCGTCGGCGTCACGGTTGAGTGTCCGGCCTTCAGCCGGCTGTCGGAGGGAACGGGCAGAATGGCCTACCGGTTCTTGCTGGAAGTGCCAGAGACGCTGGCCGATGCGGCGAGCATCGCGGTCGAACGAGTCGGCGACGCGCAGGTGCTTGTGGCTCGCCCCTCACACGGTCTTGGGGTCGACGATCCTTACGTCGACATGACTGTTGCTGCACATTCGCTTCGTGTTGTCGATTCCCTCTTCGATTGGTACGAGGCGATGAGCCCGCCTCGCCCCGAAGTACGGATGGTGCTGCACGGAGGGGAGCGTCACGGTCTGGAGAACGTCGACCGCGGTCGGATGGTTGCACTGATCCGGCGGGACCAGCCCTGGGTCGAGCGCAGCATCCCCCATATCGGCGACCACGAGCCGGTGGCAGAGACACCCCGGTATTCTGTCGGGCCGGGCGCCACCAGGGTTGTGTCAGTAGAGGTGACTGCCAGAGGAAACGCGCCGGCCGCGCTCGTGGAACGCGAGAGGGACGCGGTCGGGATGGCGCCGACCGGCCAGCCAGCGGCGGCCCTTCAGATTCGCGCCATTAATTACATCCTCGTGCAGGTCAACGACCTCCGCAAAGCCGAAGTTTTTTATCAGGATTTCTTCGGCATGCAGCTCTTGGGCCGGGTGCGCCGCGGTCCTGACGGCACTCTGGTGCCACTTCCGAGCGATTACTCCTGGGATCGAGCCTTGCAAACCGGTGAGTTGGCTGACACCACGTTCCTTTCGAATGGGCCGCTGACCCTCGCTGTGCAGAGCGTTGGGCTGGGCGTGGTTCTCGGTCAGGGGGCGCTGCAGACCGTGTCGATCGGCGTCGATTCGCACACCTTCGCCACCTTCAAGGGTGAGGTGGTGATGAGACCCTTGACGGTACTCCGGTCTGGCGTCGCGTCGTTCATCTTCAGGGATCCCTTCAATATCAACTGGGAGGTCGCGGTGCTCGGCTCCGTGCCGCTCATCCCGGTCTAGTCGCGGACGAAGGCGGTCCCAAGCACATGCTCGACGCGTACCGAGACCTCATTGACGATCTCCTCAGCACACCCTCCGACATCCGCGAACTTGTCACCGCATCCGGTGAATTGGGCGCATCACCCGAGGTGAAGCGTCTTGTCGCTGAAATCCGGGACCGGGACCGATCAGTTCTTGAACGCGTGCAGAAAATGACTCGTGAAGACACGCCGTGCCTGTCAGCCATACGCTCCATCGTCCCGAATGAACACGAAGACCTGTCGACACTCCTGGACGAAATGGAGGTTGCCCGGGGGGATCTCGTCTCGCTATTGATCAATCTCTCACTCAAGGACTGGACTCGGCAGGCGGTGGACGAAACAGGGAATGAGATAACCTTGGCCGACGAGATCGAGCAACACGTCGAATTCGACGAACGCCTCCGGCGCACGCTCCGCGAGACCGTTTCAAGAAGCTAATGATCGAGCGTTCCGTCTTGCAGCGGCGGGCGTGAGCCTAGAGACGGCCACGACGCGAGTGGGAGAACCCAGCCGGCATCCTGTGATCGTCGTTGGCGCCGGCATGGCGGGACTCGTTGCCGCGGTCGCCCTGTTTGAAGCAGGTATTCCCGTCCACGTGTACGAAGCCGCAGATGATGTCGGGGGCCGAATTCGGTCGACCCGAGGCAACGATGGTTTCATTCTCGACCGTGGCTTTCAGGTCCTGCTCGATGCGTATCCCGCGGCTTCCCGCTGGATCGATTACGAGCCGCTCGCTCTCGGAACGTTCGATGCCGCGGCGCTCCTCTGGACGGGTCGTCGCCTCGTTCCCCTCGCCAATCCGTTTCGCCACCCTGCGGGGAGCCTGCGCGATCTGACATCCCGGATCTTGCCTGCCGGCGACAAGGTCAGACTCGCGGCGCTGGGAGCTAGGGCGGCGCTGGCGCCGTGGCAAAGCGCGAACCAGGCGGCCACGTCCCTCGGAAACGATATTTCGGGGTCTGAGTTCCTTTGGTCTCAGGGGTTCAGTGAGACATTTGTCGACCGGTTGGCTCGGCCATTCTGGGGTGGGATCACGCTTGATCCCCATCTGTCTGGCAGCGCCGGTCCGTTGTTGTTCACGTTGAAGATGTTCTTGAAAGGGTCGGCCGTTCTCCCTGCTGCCGGAGTGCGCGCCATGCCGGCCCAGCTTCAAAACCGGCTACCTGAGGGCGCGATCACGTTCAAAGCTCGGGTCACCTCGATCGTTATCGAGGAGGGCAGGGCAACGGGGGTGCGCGTGAACCGAAAGATGATCCGTGCTTCCGCTGTCATCGTCGCGTCCGACCCGGTTACAGCCAAGAAACTGACCCGAGTACGAACCCTACCTGATGAAGAACAGGGTATCCCAAGCGTGACGGTGTTTCTCGCCGGATCTAGTCCACCAGGCACTGGGCCGCGCCTGGTGCTGGACGCCACGCGGCAGCGCCTTGTCAATCACCTGGCTCCGCTCTCGGCGGTTCAACCGGCGTACGCACCTCCGGGCCAGCACCTTCTGGCGGCGGTGATTGTGGGCGAAGCGGCACGTACTGGTGACCTCGACGCGTTGAGCCTCCAGGCTCGAGAAGATGCCGCCATGATGCTTGGACACAGAACACAAGACTGGCATGTGCTGGACGTCGTTCGCGTACCGTTTTCCCAGTTCTCGCAGCCGCCCGGTATCTACCGGCGACTTCCCGGCAACGTGACTCCAACCCGAGGGCTCTATCTCGCTTCCGAAGCGACAGTCGATTCGTCCTACAACGGCGCCATGTTGAGCGGGGAGGTGGCCGCGGGCATCGTTCGTCGCGATTTGGCTACCGCTTCGGGCGCGGACTGAACCCGTAATGAGTACGCGCGGCGAGTACAAGATGCCTGGGGGTAAGCTCATCGCCGTCGAATTTGACGTCACGAATGGTGAATTGCGTGACGTCGTCGTCACTGGTGACTTTTTTCTCTATCCGGAAGAAGCGCTGCCCTTGCTGGGGGGCGCTCTCGAAGGCAGTCCTACGACTCTCGACGAGGCTGGCTACGCGGCGAGAGTGCGGACCGCACTCCATACAAAAGGAGAGCTGGTGGGTTCGTCTCCGGAGGCGTTGGCAGCTGCCGTTGTCCGCGCGTTGCGGGCTAGGGCAGGGCTAGAGCGCGACGATGGACACTGACGGATCAGGCCTCACCCCTGATGAGGTGGCGCGCTGGCGTGCTCTGCCGTGGAAACTCTTGCCGGCTGTGCCCCGCGCCCCGGTGATGAACATGGCCCTCGACGAGGTGCTAGTGGAGCGCGTGGGATCGAATGAGCGCGCCCCCACTCTTCGCGTCTGGGGGTGGAGCGCCCCCTGCGTCGTCCTGGGGCGTTTCCAATCGGTGCGCAACGAAGTCGACGAAGAAGCCGCGGCGTGCCACGGCATCGCGATAGTGCGGCGAATTAGCGGCGGTGGCGCGATGTTCATCGAGCCGGAAGGCGCGATTACTTGGTCGCTCTATGCACCGGAGTCGATGGCCGAGGGAAGGACATTCGCCGAGTCATATCGCCTGTTCGACGCCTGGGTGGTCGACGCCCTGCGTGAACTGGGAATCGACGCCTGGTATGCCCCGCTGAACGACATAACCTCCACCGCCGGTAAGATCGGGGGCGCGGCGCAGGCACGTCGCGCGGGGGCGGTTCTGCATCACACCACGATGGCCTATGCCATGAATATGCCACTGATGCTGGAGGTGCTGCGAATCGGCAAAGAAAAACTGAGTGACAAGGGTGTTACGTCGGCTGACAAACGTGTGGCACCGTTACGGCAGCAGACGCATCTGCCTCGTGCGGCGATCATCCAGCACATGATCCAGCACTTCCGCCAGCGCTTTGGGATCAATGAAAGTTACCTTACACCCGACGAGTTCGCTGACGCAGAAAGTCGCGCTCGGGAGAAGTTCGGCACACGAGCCTGGACGCACTACCTGCCGTAAGGAGCACGACATTCTCGGCGCCCGTACGAACAGTCAAGATCGTGCCGGCGCAGTGTTGACACCTAGGAACCGGCGGACCTATGATCGCCTGGGCAAATCCCCGCATTTCGGATGGAAACGCCGTCGCCCCGTCCCGCGTTGACATGAACAGAAAGACTCGTTCGCGCCCCGCAATGCGCGGACGTCATGCCCGGTTCCGCTGTGCGGCGCGGAACGCGGATTTGGCATTGACGTTCCTCGGCGAGTCGTGGGGATGAGGGGAGTCGGGGGCCGCGTTTTCGGGCGGGCTCGAGGAGAGAGACACCAGCATGGACGGGTTTCGTTTTGACGAACTAGCGAGGGCAGTTGCCGCGGGTACATCGCGGCGTACGGTGTTCAAGGGACTCGCGGCTGGGTTCGTGGCATCGTGGCTACGCGCTGGCGTGCCGGACGTCGCGAGAGCTCAGAATACGATTCCACTCGGCGGACAGTGCTCCTCGCTCGGCGCAAACTCCGAGTGCAGCCAGGCCGGGGGCGCGGTGGTCTGCAGCGACAACGGGATTATTCGCGATGGACAGTTCAACTGTTGCCGCAATGCAGGCGGAGCCTGCACCGCGGATTTCCATTGCTGCGGCGGGGCAGTCTGCGTTGACGGCTTCTGCGGTGGTGGCGGCAGCACGAGCACGAGCACGAGTAGCCTGGGGCTCGGCGCCGAATGTACCTCAACCAGCCAATGTAGCCAGTCCGGAGGGTCAGTCGTCTGTGCCAGTAATGGCATTGCGGCCGATGGTGCGCGCAATTGCTGCCGCAACACTGGAGGCGCGTGCACCGCGGACATTCAATGTTGTGCGAACCTCTTTTGCATCAATGGCACATGTGGGGGCACCTCATCTGGGACAACGACGACGACATCTGGTGGGCTCGCTCCCGGTGCGCAATGCACCTCCTCGCAGCAGTGCAGCCAAACCGGCGGCGCCACCGTTTGTGCTGACAATGGCTTTGACGGTGACGGTCCGCTGAACTGCTGCCGCAACGAGGGCGGCGCGTGCTCCGGAGGCAACTACAGCGCCGGGTGTTGTGGTGGCCTCTATTGCGTGAATAACATCTGCACGAACAACCGAAGCGGCGGGCTACCACTCGGCGCCGAATGTTCTCAGACCGGGCAATGCAGCCAAAGTTTGGGAGCTGCGGTTTGCGCGTCGAACGGGATCGACTCGGATGGTGTTCTGAACTGCTGTCACAACAACGGCGGCGGGTGTGGCGTGAATACTGACTGCTGCGGCGGCCTGCTTTGCAGCAACGGCGTCTGCGGTACCGCCGGCGGCACTGGCGGGACGATCGGCCTTGGCGGGCAGTGCGCCGCCACGGGCGAGTGCAGCCAGGCTGGCGGCGCCGTCTTCTGCGACTCCAACGGCATAGCCAGTGATGGTGCCCTGAACTGCTGCCGGTATGAAGGTGGTGGTTGCGCCGCTGGCGCCCATTGCTGTGGCGGACTCGATTGCACCGACGGCGTCTGTCGCATAATTGGCGCTAGCCGAGGTGGTGGAAATATTGCTCTCGGGGGCGCCTGTGCTGCCGATGCGGAGTGCACGGCGACTGGCGGTCCATCCTTCTGTCGCAACAATGGCTTCGAGAGTGATGGCAGTCTTAACTGTTGCCGATTTGAAGGCGGCACGTGTAGCGCTGGGAGCCATTGCTGTTCAGGGCTCGACTGCGTAGGCGGTGTCTGCGAGTAGTGCGCTCCAGCGCACCATCGCAGATTCACGGGGGCGTCGAAAGGCGCCCCCGTGCCACGTCCGCGGCTTTCCCTTATCACCGCTCTCTTGGGCTCTCTCGGTTTCATCGGAACGCAACAGGGTACTAGTGACGTCGCAACGACGATCGGGGCGGCGATCGAGTGAAGACGCGCCGAGGGAGGAGCCGGCTTCAGTCACTTCGGCCAACGCGCTACCCGGTGTGGTCGTTCGTGCCTATGGCAAGTTCTTCACCGTGCAGCTGGCCGACGGCCGAGAGTTGCTCGCCACGATCAAAGGGGGCTTGAAGCGCCGCCGCCGGGGAACCGACTTGGTTGCCGTCGGCGACCGGGTGGCCGTCACGGACGTTGGCGAGGGCGAGGGGCGCATCGAAGCTGTCGAACCACGACGTAGCGCGCTCTCCAGGCTGGCGCGTCACACTGATGACGTCGAACAAATCATTCTGGCGAACCCGGATCAGGCGCTCTTTCTTTTTGCTGTGCGGAATCCCGAGCCCCACCCGCGCCTCCTCGACCGGTTCCTGGTCATGGCCGAATCGCGCAACCTCCCGGCCCTTATCGGCGTCAACAAGATGGACCTGGACGAACCTGGAG
>JAHWJF010000408.1 GCA_019348515.1 Chloroflexota bacterium
CACCAGCGCCGCAGGCAGGGTCGATGGCCCCGCCGCCCGTGGGGGGTGATGCCGCGGCATCCATGGGGCTGACCGCGGACCAGGAGGATTTCTGGGGCGCCCCCGCGAGCCCGCCACCGCGTCAGACCGCCCCGAACGCACCCCTCGCCGCCCCGCGACCAAAGCCAGCACCAGTCAATACGCCTCGACAAGACGTCGCGCACACCATGGACCTCAACACCGCGGCAGAGTCGGATCTTGCATCGCTACCTGGCATCGGTCCTGTGCTAGCGAAGCGCATCGTCGCGGAGCGCAGTAGTCGGGGCGGGTTCTCGAATGTTGAGCAGTTGGCTGAAATCGGCGTTCCGCCCCACGTCGTCGTACGGCTCCGGCCGCTTGTCGCGTTCAGCCAGTTGCCAGGCGCGCGGCGACCTCGCGGACGCATTGTGGATGTCTGAGCCACGCACCGTCGCGGTCTCCCGGATCATTATCGGCACCGTGGCGGAGGGCCCGGGGGTCCGCAGCGCCGTGTGGGTCCAAGGTTGCTCGATCCGCTGCCCCGGTTGCTTCAATCCTCACACCTGGCCGGTCGAAGGGGGCCTCGCGATGCGGGTGCCGACCCTGATTGATCGACTCATCACGGACGACGTGGAGGGGGTCACGTTCCTCGGCGGTGAACCCTTCGATCAGGCGGCCGCCCTGGCTGAGGTGGCTGAGGCCGTCTCGGCGACTGGTCGATCTGTAATGACATTCACTGGGTTCACCTTGGAAGAACTGCGGCGGGACTTGCGGCCCGGCGTTGCCGCTCTGCTCGACTCAACAGACCTCCTGGTGGATGGGCCGTACGACCAAACGTCTCCGGATGACCTGCGACCGTGGGTGGGCTCCACTAACCAACGGTTCCACTTTCTCTCGCCGCGTTACGAGCACCTGTCAGACGTGCTGGAGGACCTTCCCGACCGTCTTGAACTTCGCATCACCGCTGACGGATCGGTTTCGGTCAATGGTTTCGCAACGCAGGACATACTTCGCCCACTCCTCGAAGGAATCGGGCGAAGAGCCCCCGGCACGCGTTAGCCGGTGAGCTCCGCTATCCGCTCGCGTATCCCCGGGACGGTGGAATCTTCCGCCAGGATGCGCTCCAGGTCCTTGCGGGCGAGCGCCTTCTTTCCTTCGGCGGCATAGGCCTCAGCGCGCTGTCTCAATGCGAGGTGGCGAATCTCGGGTGGTCGCTTCTTCGACTTCAAGGCCTCCTTGAAGGCTTCTCTGGATGCCTCGAAAAGACCATCACGCGCGAACGCGATGCCTCGATAGGTCAACAGCAACGCCGATCCATCATCGGTGTTCCTGATGCCGTTTGTCAGGTCGACAATCTCGCGGGTACGGCCGGCTTCGGCGTAGAGCTCCGCGAGCGACACAGCTGCATGCGCAGACGGGTCGAGCCGCTCTACAACGTCGATCGCGAAGTCGACCTCACCGCGCTGCTGCAGAAGCTCGGCCAAGGCGAGCCCGAGGAGGTCCCTCGACACGGGCAGTGACGCGGTGACGCCGGGTGCCAGCGGGATGTCCATCCCGACGCTCAAGTACTTCTGCAGAAAGGCGTCCGCGGCAGGGTCGACCGGCTGGTCGAGGAGGCGACGGAAGAGATCGATGGTGCGGTCGGACGTATTACCCGCTTGCGCCAACAGAAGCGCAGCAAGCGTGCCGGCCGCAACCCACTGGGGCGGGTGGTTCTTCGCGATGGTTTCGAGGTCCGCGGCGGTGTAGTGGCCGGACTTGATCAGCTTGTACAGAGCCTTCTCGCCGGCGGGCGCCAAGAGGCCCGGCTTTGGCGGTGCCGGCGGCGTCGGAGGAGCGGGTTGTCCGCGGCCTGCCGGTGAAGACTTGGAGCGCGCGCCACTCGACGCCACGTAGCCCACCCCAGTCCCGGGGATGCCAACTGACTTCGTTCGTCGTCCTGACGAGTGGACGGACTAGCGTGCGCCGCGGGTACCGACCGAGGCGCCGACCCCTGACTTCGACACGTTCAGTCGCACCCCTGGAGCGATCTTGAAACTCTTGCGCGCCCTAAACCCCATGGAGGCCCCCCAGTGCTGCTTTTGCGTTCTTCGCTCGCCAAGAGTTTATGAGGCAGGTGTGACGTGTGACGTCCGCGGTCAGCCTTCGGGGTGCCCGTCGTGCCTTGGGAAGACCGGCCCGCTTTCCCGGGAGCCAGGGCAGGTGACCTGGCATCTTGCTGATGCGTGGCGGTCGGCCGCTGTGTTAGTCCGTCGACTCTCAACGATCCCCCCAAGCGTCCACGTCGATCTACCCGCACCCCTGCAGAGCCAAGACTTGCACGAACCTCGACGGTCCCATGGGGAGTCGCAAGCGGCGAGGCGAGCGGTGTCTCGCGTCATCACCGGATGCTGAATCCGTTGAGTCGACATGCCTAGCGTTTCCTAGTGGACCGGATCGTGCGGTAATCCGTTTCGGCTGCGCGAAGTCATACCCAAGGGGTACCGTCACTGCCTCTGTAGGAACGGGGGGACCATGGTCCTGCCACTAGTGCCACTCGCCCTCATGGGCGTGGGAGCCGTGACGGGCGCCGCCGGAGCTGTGAACGCCGCCCTCGGCACGAACAAACTTCGGAGGGCACGCGCTATTGCTGATGCGGCCGAGGCGCGCTACGAACGGCAGCTTGCGCGGACGAACCGCGCCGTGGATGCAACCAATGCCCGTGTTGCCGCGTACGGCGATGCGCAAGAGGCGGCACGTGAGGCAGTCGTGCGGCGCATGGCCGCTTTCATCCGGCGTAACCAGCGTCAGGTCTCCGAAACCACGCCGCACCTACTGGATGGGGTGGAGGCGGAAGTCCATGAGATCTCAGAGTTTGCCGGCACCCTCGGGGCCGGTATCGATTGGGTCGCCGACGCCGCTAAGGCCAGCGCGACGGGTGCTGTTGTGTACGTCGGTATCCCCTCGGCCGTCGGACTTCTGGCCTCGGCCAGTACGGGCACTGCGATCAAGACGCTTGGGGGAGCCGCTGCGCAACGGGCAACACTTGCGTGGATGGGAGGCGGCTCCCTGGCCACCGGTGGCGGCGGCATGGCAGTTGGCGCCAGTGCCCTCAACTGGGTGACGATCGGGCCGACGCTGCTCGTCACAGGCCTTGCACTGAATGGTCGAGGGGAGAAGGCCACCACACAAGCTCGTGCCTATGAGGCAGAGGTCGACGTCTCAATCGAGGGGCAGCATGCATTCACGGCACTCCTACGGGGGGTCGATCAGCGCATCGAGGAGCTCAGTGCTGTATTGGAAAGCCTGCTAAGTCGCGCAGTCGAGGCACTGGATGAACTCGAGAGTGAGGAGTTCGACTCTTCAACACGTGCCGAGGAATTTCAGAAGGCGATCCTGCTTACGGTGGCCGTGCGTGACTTGATCGCAACAAAGACTTTGACTGAGAACGGCGAACTGAACACCGAAACCGAGAAACTGCTGTTCAAGTACAGGGGGATGAAGTGACAGAGCAAGCCAAGGCGGCGAAGCCGAAGACGGCGTCGAAGCTGATCGAGGCGGGCGCCCAAGTTGTCGGGACCGGCGCCGGCCAAATCGACCCGCTGCAGGCACTGAACAACGTGGTGGAAGCGGGGCGTGAGTACCTCACGCTGCGGGAGAACCAGAAGACGAAGCGCGAGGAAATCGACGCCTATCGCGTGCTGGAGTCGGAGCGCATACGAGCGGCGGAGCGTGTGCTCAGCGAGTACTTCCGCCAAGTTTTTGCCGAGCGCGCGCAGAACTTTGATGAACTCTGGCGACGCCTCGACGAAGCTGCGGAGCAGGGTCAGGATGCGCGCGTGTCGGAGACCCTGCTAGCCATCGTTTCTCTCGCACAGAAGTC
>JAHWJF010000409.1 GCA_019348515.1 Chloroflexota bacterium
TGATGACCTGAATCTTGTTAGCGCCAATCTCGGTGAGCATGACGTCGAACTCTGTCTGCTCCTCCTCTGGCGCGGCGGTCGCAACACCGCCACCACCACCGGAAGTCGCGCCCACCGCAACCGGCGCGGCCGCGCTAACGCCCCAGCGCTCCTCGAGCTGCTTGACCAGCGTATTGAGCTCGAGAACCGTCATGCTCTCAAGTGTCGTGATTACCTGCTCCTGATCCATGGTTTCGTTCCTCCTATTGCCGACGTATATGGCATCGGCGTCATCATCTGAGTTTCCGAATCGGGCGTCCGACCGGGCGCCTCTTCTGGCGGGCTAATCGGCGGCCTGCGCCAGCTCGGGTTGCTCTGATCGCGCATTGAGCAGATAGACCATCGATCGCGAAGGACCCGTGAGCACTCCGAGTGTGCGGGCCATCGGCGAGACCAGCATCCCGAGCAGCCGTGCCTGGAGCTCCTCTCGCGATGGAAGCGTCGCAATCGCGTCGACATCGGCGGCGCTGACGGCCCGGTCGCCCATTACGCCGCCCTTGACCGAGAGAATCCGCGACGTGCGAACGAAGTCGGTCACCGCCTTCGCGGTCTGGACCACATCCTCGAAGGCAAAGACCAGTGCCGATGGTCCTTCGAGCATTGGATCTAGTCCGGAGACCCCGACATTGTTCGCCGCGATGCGGGTCAGCGTGTTCTTGGCGATGTGTATTTCCCCGCCCGTAGGCCGCAGATTGCCACGAAGCGTCTGCAGGTCAGCCACTTTCAACCCGCGGTAATCGGTGACGATCACCAGGCTCGCCCGCGATAACTGGTTCGATAGCTCATCAATCGTACGAGCTTTCTGTCGTGTTGGCATCGAGTATCACCCCCTTTCCCGATGGCGTTGTCGCCAACGAGATGCCCCGGGTCAAGTTGACCCGGGGCGCAGGAAGGCAAACACTGCCTCACCGTATCGCGTTTCCGGGCCTCGGTCGGAAATTAAGCGGCGGTATGCCGCACCGACGGTCTTCAGCCGGGACTATTCGTTGGTTGAGTCGAGCCGACTCCCTATGCCGCAGCCTCCGTGGCCGCCGTTACCGTCGCCGGCACATCGAGATGAATGCCGGGGGACATCGTGCTCTTGATGGCCAGTGTACGCAGGTAGACACCCTTGGCGACACTCGGCTTCGCTCGCTGCAGGGCATCGACATACGCTAAGAGATTGCCGCGTAGCTGGTCGTCTGCAAAGCTCTTACGACCGATGCCAAGGTGAACGATGCCCGTTCGGTCGTTGCGGAACTCGTCGCGTCCGCCCTTAAATTCCGCAAGCCCCCCCGGTAGATCGGTCACGTCTCGGACCACGGTTCCGGAGCGCGGGTTTGGCTTCAATCCGCGCCTGCCAATGATGCGGCCAAGCCCGCCGACTTTGCCCATCTGATCGGCCATGGCAACCGCGGCGTCGAACTCCAGCCACCCGCCTTGAATCTGCTGCACAAGATCGTCAGTGCCGGCGTAATCGGCGCCAGCCTCTTTGGCGACGCGCTCGGCTTCGCCGGCGGCAAAGACCAGCACGCGAACAATCTTTCCGGTGCCATGTGGAAGAACGACGGTGGAGCGAACGGTCTGATCTGCCTGTCGCGGATCGATACCAAGCCTGGCATGAACCTCAACAGTCTCATCAAAGTTAGCGAATGTGATTTCTCTCAGCAGGCTTACACCCTCGTCCGGTGTGTATAGCTTGTCCGCTTCAACCTTCTTCTCCGCGTCCAAATACTTCTTACCGTGTTTCGGCATGTCCAACCTCCTGTGGTGCAATCGGGACCCGGGCGCCCTCCCACGTGATCGCGAGACGGTTTGTGGCAATCCTACGCTACGACCTCGATCCCCATACTGCGAGCCGTTCCTTCCACCTGCTTGATCGCTCCCTCGAGATCAATCGAGTTGAGATCCCGCATCTTGACTTCGGCAATCTCACGTACCTGATCCCCGGTGACCCGGCCCGTCTTTTCAGTATTCGGCCTGCCGGATCCCTTCTCGATACCAGCCGCCCGGCGAAGCAGGTCGGCCGCCGGAGGTGTCTTCGTCACGAACGAAAACGAGCGATCTTCGTAAACGGTGATCAGGACCGGCACGATCTGTCCCGCCATCGCCTGCGTTCGCTCGTTGTACTGCTTGCAGAAATCCATGATCGCCACGCCGTGTTGACCCAGGGCGGGACCGATCGGTGGCGCAGGCGTCGCCTTACCAGCAGGAATCTGTAGTTTGACGTATCCCTTGACGCGCTTTGCCATTGTGCTTCTACCTCCTCATCCGGTGACCGGGAAAACGGTGCGAGACGGATTTGCCAGTCACAACATCAATCCTAGGTTTCTCGCTCTGCTTGAAGGAAATCAAGCTCGACCGGAGTCTCTCGTCCGAAGAACGAAACAAGTACCCGAATCTGGCCCTTCTCCTGGCTAATCTCGTCGATCTCTCCCCGGAAGTCCGCGAAAGGACCATCGGTGATGCGAACCGTGTCACCAACCTGGAACGAAATCTTCACCCGCGGCGCCTCGGCCGTCATGCCTTTGAGGATGCTTTGCACTTCAGTATCGGGCAGCGGCACCGGGACGTTGTTGATGTTGATGAACCCAGTCACACCCGGAGTGTTCCTCAGCGCATACCAGGTGTCATCGTCCATCTCCATCCGAACCAACACGTATCCGGGGAAGACTTTCTTCTGCACCGTGTGTCGCTGTCCGGACCGAATCTCTATCTCATCTTGGGTGGGAACCACGATCTCATAGACCCGGTCGGTGAGGTCGAGCGCCTCGATCCGAGTTTCAATCGACTTCTTGACTTTGTTCTCATAGCCCGAGTACGTGTGAAGCACATACCACTGGCCAGCAAGGGCCTCGGTCGGCTCTCCTGCCTCGGTCGCACGCTTGGCGATCAATCGGTCGCGCAGTGAGACTCGTGTCATGCCAATGACCTCCTCGCATGTTTGGAATGCCAGAGCACAATGAGATCAACTAAATCAACGCAAACAATTGCTGCATTACCCAGTCCAGACCGCCCAGCAACGCGCCGAGCACCGCCGAGATGGCGATCACTACCAGGGTTAAGTTCTTCGTCGTTTCCCTGTCCGGCCATGTGACTTTCTTCAGCTCGGCAACCGTATCGAACCACTGCTTTTTGATCTCATCGATGCGCGATCCGTACGCACTCCGCTCAGTTTCTCGCGGTCGGTCCCGCTCAACGGTCGGCTTGGGCGGCCGCGCCGCCTCGGCGCGACTTGGAGCAGGTGCACTGCGTGGCTTGACGACCGATGGTGGTTGGCTGCTCATGTGCTGTCGTCCTCTCCGGACGGAATCCCTATTCCGGCTCCCAAGAACAGTGATCGGGGGCGTGCCGCCGTGGCAACGCCCCCACCCTCCGCTTCGTCACTTCACCACCTGGCAGGGCCGACAGGACTCGAACCTGCAACCTGCGGTTTTGGAGACCGCTGCTCTACCAATTGAGCTACAGCCCTAGGTTGTGGCGCGAAGCGGATCGCCTCCCAGCGCTAGCGTGTCTCGCGATGCAGTTGATGCGCGCGACAGCGCGGGCAGAATTTCTTCAGTTCGAGTCGCGACGGATCGTTCCGGCGATTCTTTTCACTCGTATAGTTGCGCTCGCGGCACTCGGTGCACTCGAGCGTGATCACAATCCGGTCGGCCTTGCCCTTTTTCGCCATTCTCGTAATGTCCTCAATCAGGCCCGCGCTTGACAGCCAGAGTTGAATAACGCGCGTCGATTAGGCGCTCGTGTAGCGGGCACCGAACGACCATGATACCACTCTTCCGCTACTCGGTAATGGCGGTGACGACGCCAGCGCCGACGGTGCGCCCGCCCT